>CAZMEH010000751.1:0-7050 GCA_964564885.1 uncultured Saprospiraceae bacterium
TCCAACGTTTTTCAGATATTCTTGGAACAAGTCATTCTTTAGTGAGTATCAACTATATCAATTTAGGCGAAACCTTTTTAGAGATCGGAGATCTTCCTAATGCTAAATTGTATTGTGAAAGTGGTTTGTACAACATCGAAAACCAACCGCATTGGGAAGCTGCGGAAGCCAAATGCTATGAATGTCTAGGACAAGTTGCACAACAAGAACAGCAATATGATGAAGCATTAATATATTTTCAAAAAGCCACAGTTGTTCACCAAAAAATTTGGGACGAAGAAAATAGTTTCTCTTCTCCATTATATCTTTTATTAGGCAAGTTTTATATAGAAACAAATCGAATAGAGTTGGCTCAGTATTATTTGAAAAAAGTAAAACAACTTAACCTTAATGGAACAGATATAGAAGAGCGAGAATATTTAGGAGAATATTATGAAACCTTGGCTAAGGTTCAAATTCATGAAGAAAAGTTAGATAGCGCAATATTTAATTATAATGAAGCATTGAGCATTTATAAAGAGATCTATGGTGAAAAATATCCATCAATAGCTAGAGTAAATCTTGAGCTAGGAAATTTGAATTATAAAAAAAAATCCTATGATAATGCACTATCTTTTTACAAGATTTCGCACAATTCCTTTCAAGACTATCGAAGCAAGAAATTAAAAATTGTTCATTTAGACACTTGTCGTTGCAATCCGACATTAGTTGCTTCGTTGGTCGGAAAAGCAATGGCTTTTGAACAAAAATATTATACGAATAGAATACAAAATGATTTAAATTTAGCTTTAAGTTATTACCAACAAGCTACTGACAAAGCTATACTGGCAGTAAAGTATTTTGGAAAAGAAGCCAATCAACGCCGACAAATTATTGAGCAAAATCAAGCAACTTTTGTTGGAGGAATCCGAGTCAGTCAATTACTTTATCAATTAACTAAAGACGAAAAATACATTAGCGCCGCTTTTTATATCATGAGTAACTACAAAGGTTTGACGCTTCAAATTGAGCAAAAACAAGCTAATTTCATACGTAATGAAATTCCTGAAAATATTCTTCAAGAGGGAAGAATGTGGAAAGATAAATTGATAACATTAGAAGAGAAAGTCTATGAAGCAAGAGTCCAAAACTTATCTAGTCTTGAAAAATTAAAACAAAATTTAGCGGAAACAAGAACGGACTATGCAACGTATTTAAGGAGTTTTAGAAATGCTTATCACTATATAGCAGATAGTGTTTTTTCGAGTAAATTAATTGAATTTGACGATGTTTCAGGTTTATTGAATGAAGAGGCTGCGTTACTCAATTACGTGATAGATCAATCAACTAATCAACTTTATATTCTTTCCTTTTCTGATAAAGAAAAGGATTTTCAAACCATTCAGTTACCTAAAACATTTTCAAAAGATATTCAAAAATTTCATACCTTATTACAAAGCACCCTTCTGCCACGAAGAGATAAAAAAGAATTATTTACTAAAAAAAGTAATGAGTTTTATCAGTTACTGATCACGCCACTTTCTGATTTTTTACAAAATAAAAAACGACTCGTTATCATCAGAGATGGTGCTTTGCATTTGCTTCCTTTTGAAGTATTATTAGAAAATAACCAGATGAGCGGTTTTTCTGAACTAGACTATTTTGTGAGGAAGTTTAAAATATCCTATCATTATTCTACAGGACTTTGGAGTAACAGTTTAGAACAAGTTTGGCAAGGCGAGTCTAATAGTTTACTAGCTTTTGCGCCTGTTTTCGATAATCAAAAAGGAAGGCAAGAGATTACTAATGATGATAATCATATTCGATGTTATATAAGAAGTCAACTTCAAGTCCCATTGCGTCACACCGAAAAGGAAGTCAAAACGATTTATCAAACATTAGGAAATACAGCAAATAGTAGCGTATTGCTTAGAGAAGAAGCATCCGAAGCTCAATTTAAAGCACAGCTTAAAAAACCGCATCGATTTGTTCATATTGCTACGCACAGTTTTGCAAATTTTGATTATGCACAATTTTCAGGAATTGCCTGTTTTTCAAAAGAATACAATGGCGAAACTGACCCGATGATGTATATTAATGAGATAGAAAACCTAACAATTAACGCTGATTTGGTCGTCTTGAGTAGTTGCGAAAGTGGAATAGGACAACTCATCAAAGGTGAAGGGTTATTGGGTTTGAATCGTAGTTTTCTATACGCTGGTGTTCCGAATACCATTTTTTCACTTTGGAAGGTACAAGATGAAGCAACCGCTATTTTAATGATTGATTTCTACAAAAATGTTAAATCTGGAATGGGTTACGCTGCTGCATTGCGACAAGCAAAACTCAATATGCTGAGTAACCCAAAAATAGCTTCTCCTAGTTTTTGGTCAAGTTTTATTCTAATGGGAAGGTGATCGTTAATATAGAATTGAATTGATGTTTTCATTTTCTTACGTTGCTAAAATTACCTAAGAAGCATTTTTTTTAAACCATAGTTTGAATTACTTTTGATAACATCAAAGAATAATTCAAAAATAATTCATGCTCAATTTAACCGCTCAACATACCAAACTGGTCAAACAAACTGCGCTAGAACTTGGCTTTTCCTTCGTTGGAGTCGCTAAGGCTAGGCAATTGGATGATGAAGCCAGAAAATTGGAAGAATGGCTCAACCGTAATTATCAAGGTCAGATGAGCTATATGGCAAATCATTTTGATAAACGGATTGACCCGACAAAACTCGTTCCTGGTGCAAAATCAGTCGTTACACTGATGTATAATTATTATAATGACGAAAAACAGACCGACCCAAATGCGCCAAAAATATCCATGTACGCTTACGGTAAAGATTATCATCATATCATAAAAGACAAACTCAAAACCTTTCTCAATATCCTTAATGAAGAAATTGGCGAAGTTCACGGACGCTGCTTTGTCGACTCTGCGCCTGTACTAGAGCGAGATTGGGCAAAGCATAGCGGAATCGGTTGGATTGGTAAAAACTCTTTGTTGATTAATAAAACACAAGGTTCGTATTTTTTCTTAGCGGAATTGATTATTGATTTAGAGTTAGAGCCAGATGCGCCAATAAAAGACTATTGCGGCACTTGTACTCGTTGTATAGATGCTTGCCCGACGGAGGCAATTGTTGAGCCTTATGTCGTGGATGGTAGCAAATGTATTTCGTATTTTACGATAGAATTAAAAGAAGCTATTCCAGATGAAGTAAAAGGAAAGTTTGATAATTGGATGTTTGGTTGCGATATTTGTCAAGCCGTTTGTCCATGGAATCGCTTTGCAAAGCAACACGAAGAACCTAGTTTCAAACCACATCCTGATTTGTTAGGCATGACAAAGAACGATTGGGAAGAGGTGACCGAAGAGGTATTTAGAGCATTATTCCAAAAATCAGCCGTTAAACGAACTAAATTCAAAGGCTTAAAACGAAATATCGACTTTTTATTGAAATGATTTTTCTAGTCAATAGTCCATGTTTTTACCCTGAAGTTGTTTATAGAACTTCAATAATAGTCATTTATAATTGTGATAATTATTTTCAAATAAAGTCTTTATTCGCAGTTCCAAATTAAAAAAATGAAGAATATATTTTCAATTATAATAATCGTTATTTCAAGCTTGAATGTAATGGCTCAATCTTCCTGCAATACCGATCGTTATCAAGCACCTATTTTCAAGCATGTAAACGTCTATGAAGATGTTACTTATTCGACTGCAACGCCTTATAATAGCAATTATGAGCAGAATTATAAGTTTGATTTTTATGAACCATTAGATGATACCATTGGACAAAGACCATTAGTTATCATGTTTTGTGGTAGCGATTTTCAATATGGAAATAAAAAAAATAAAGAAGTAAAAACTTGGTGCGATAGCTTAGCTAGTTATGGTTTCACTTGTGCTGCGGTTGATTATCGTTTGGGTTATGATGTGGATAATGCAAGAAGTGCCGAGAGAGCTATTTATAGAAGTGTGCAAGATGCTAGGGCGGCTATTCGATACTTTAAAGAATTTCGAAGTACATTCAAGATTGATACTAGTTTGATTTTTATTGGAGGTGACAAAGCTGGTGCGATAACGGCTATTCATACTGCTTTTTTAAATAAAGAAAACCAACGAGCTAAATCCACTTATGGAGCATACAATGAGGCAGCAGATTTAGGTTGTTTAGATTGTTCTGGAAATCCATTTCGACATCCTACAAGTGTCGCTGGTCTTATCAATATTCGAGGAAAAATCAGTTCCTTAGATTTGATAACAGGAAACAATAAAATTCCTGCTATTCATATAGAAGATAAAGCTGCTGTTTCTTCAAAAAAATCAGGATTAGATATTTTAAATATGAAAAGTCCGACATCCATACATCAACAAATGAATAGGCTGAACTATATAACGAAGCAAAAAAAGGTTAATATTATTAATACTGCTTCACTAACCGCAACTGTTCATGCACAGCAAATTTGGAATGAAACGTGGAAAAGCATTCAACTATTTTTATATAAAAACATCACTTTCAAATCACCAATACCGTTTGGCACACCTGTTGCTTGTGCAGGCAGACCTGTTACTTATTTTGTTAATGGATTTCCCAATGGTAGTTTTTGTTGGCAAGTCGAAGGCGGAAATATCATCAGCCAAAAGGAGAATAAAATTACGGTATTTTGGCATTATGATGCAAAAAAAGGATTTGTTAGAGCAACGGCAACTAACGAAGCAGGTATTACAGGAGCTATATCTAAGGCACTAGAAGTAGAGTTAAAAGAACCGCCTGTCGCTGAATTTTCGGTCAACCAAGTTACAGACAACATGATAGAAGTAGTTGACGAATCTTCTTATGGTACATTTTATACTATTAATTTTGGTGATGATAGTAGTCCAAATAGTGGTCAGATTGGAGGAAGTATTGTTCACGTTTATGATTATACTGATAAGTTTTTAATCACTCAATCACTCGAAAATACTTGTGGAACCTCAAATAATAATTACGAAGTTCGGGTTAAAAAAATAGAAACCGACTCTTGGGAGTTATTAAAAAGCAACGTTAGCATTCTACCAAAAGAACCAGTTTTAGGGCAAGCCATCAAAATAAAAGTATCTGATCAAATGCCTTATGCTGAGATTAGAATTAAGATTTATAATGATAAAAAAGAACAAATATTTTTTGAGAGATTAAAGTTGAAAAATAAATCAACGATTCAATTAGGTGCGAATCAATTACAGGCAGGAAAATATGTTGTAAAAATTATGGCAGACAGTAACTCTGTTAATAGGTTTTTTGAAATAAAATAGAAAACGCCCTAAGAATATTGATCTTAGGACGTTTTTGAAGCACTATTTTGTACAACTTGTGCAGAAAACCCTCTATTAATTAACTCTACATTAAATTAAAATCCTAGTTCAATAAAAGGTTGAGATTCAAAAGCTTGCGTGAACGTGTGTTCTTCTCCTCCAATTTCTTGTGTAAAGTTGATAACAAAACGATCGACATCCATTTGTTCTACCTCTAAAATTTGTTCTTTCATACGACCGTTATCTGACATCAACGCAAGGTTGCCCTCGTCAGTAAAACGCCAAGAACCTGTCTCCATAATGTTTATACTAACATCTTCTGTAACATTATAAAGTGTTTTGTCTTTTACTTTCTCCTTTACATCACTTGCTTTGACATTCCGAGCAGCAAACATCATGTCTACATCATTAAACGGTTGATTTTTAACGATATAGTAAATACCACTTACATCAAATTTAATGACGTTATTGCGGTTTTCTTCATCAAGATAAGCGTATAAATCATTGACTTCTTCGTCGTTTTCCCAAGCAAGTGCAGGGCTGACGGTATACGTCACTTGTTTCCACGGGTTAGAGGATAAGACCTGCTTAATCTGGTCGTATTTTTCTGCCGTCGGTTTTTCGCTCATTGGCGAAAATGCAAATAGTAATGCAACCGGAATACATAAAAATCCTTTCATAGCTACTAACTTTACAATTATTTTTAATTATTATGGTCTTTGGCTATTTCTAACGAAAAATCAATTATGATTATAACGTACAGAAACTGTACCAAATATATATTAAAAACATATTTGTATAGCAGTAATATGCTTTATTGTAATATGTCTGACTATCAATGCCTTACCAGTAATAATTAAATGCAAATAGCATACACTATATATTCCAGCTCAATTGAGCTCTTATTACTTCTTTTCCATCAGATTTTCTATACATTTGATGCAAATGAACAGCTTCGTTAACTGGTTTCAGTGAAGAAATCACAACAATATCTTCACTATGCGTTTCATTTAGATAGTTAACTTCTAGTTGATATGGCGCGTTTCTTCTATTGAGAGTACCGTAGCTATCCAGTAACCATTCAATATACTTCGTATTATTAACGTGATTAACTACATCTAGGTCACTGTAGACTACTTTATGCTCTGAGGAAATAATTTCCTCAGACTTAAGTGCAGCCAATTTTTGTGGCTCACCACATGCAGGTTTTTTCTCTTGTAGAATTGGGAAAGTATCTGTATTTAATCTAACAGGTCTTCTTGTTTTTGTATTTAGTGCCACCCATAAGGTACTCGCACTGCCTAAAGACATATTATCTTTATCGTAAATAATAAAATTTCGATACGAAAATGGACCTTTCATTGAGCTCACCCAAGTATGAATCGTAATTTCAGAACGCCATTCAGGCATCTTTTCCATTTGAACAAGCAAACGGTTCAATACCCAAAAATTTCCTGATGCGCTCATATCATCAAACCCTAATCCTCTAAAATGTGCATGATTACCTGCTATGATTTGCAAAAAATTACAAATACTCGTCATGGTCGTACAATGAGAAGTATCTACCATGTCGGCTTGAATCGTAAAATTTTCCTTCCAAATTCCGTTTTCTTCCATAGTTATTTTTTTTAGACCGCTCCGCTGAGAGAAGAGAGACCGTTCGCTTCGCTTACTGAGAGACCGTCCCGAATGCTCGGGACTGTCAGGTTTTCCAGTATTTTTTTGAATGTTTTATGATATTACTAAAAACATCTAAGAATG
>CAZMEH010000752.1:0-4662 GCA_964564885.1 uncultured Saprospiraceae bacterium
ATCTACATTTTAATCAATAGGATATGAAATTTAATAAAATAATAATAGCAATGCTCCTAGTTTGCTTTGCTCAATTTACGCAAGCACAAACGATTCACGCTATTTTGTGCGGTGCTACAAATGTCTCTGATATTGGAACAGGTTGCCAATCTAGTTTGGATTTGATGGAAAATGCCTTGACTTATGTTAGTTCTCAAACAGGTATGGAAGTTGATTTCACGTTCCTGTCTGGCAGTGATTTTCGTAAAGACAACATCACGGAAACTATCGAAAATTTGAAAGTTGGTGATGATGATGTGATTTTCTTTTACTCGACTAGCCATGGATTTAATTATAATAATAATCCATCAAAATTCACTTTCATTGGTGCGCATCCAAACAAAATCGAAATGACTCGTAGCGAGTTAGAAAACTTCGGTTTGTCTTTAGAAATGGAAGTATATCAACCATTGATGAATAAGAATGCTCGCTTGACTATTACGATGGCAGAAGCTTGTAATACCGTTGTTGACATTCCTGCACCATCGACTTACAACGCTATGAATATCAATATTCAAAAACGTTTGAAAGAGTTGTTTTTGGAAGCAAAAGGTTCTGCTATTTCGACAAGTAGCCGAGTTGACCAACGTTCTTGGACTGACCCAAAAGATGGCGGTATTTATACAAATATGTTCATAGAATCGCTGAACGAGGTCATTGGCTCTAAAAATAAAGCGGAATGGGATGATGTTTTCAATAAAACGGAAAGCCTTACTGTCGCTTATGCTGAAAATGAAAACTTACGTGGCGGACAACGCCCAGACACGGAAACCTACTTTTATGACACACCGATTGAAGTCAAAAAAGACAAAGATGACCATGATTATATTGCGCCATCTATCAAGGTTGTGAAAGAAGAAAATGAGGAAAACTAGAACACAGAGGTCAGACCATTCGCTTCGCCTGCCTGTCGGCAGACAAGCTCATTGTCGGAAGTCAGATTTTTGATTTAGAATTTTTGATATTGATTTTTTCAATGTCTAAAATTATATTATTCATAAATATGCGATAAACCTCTTTCTGACAGCCGTAGGCGATCTCACAGCGAAGCGGTCTGACTTCTGACTTCTGACTTCTGACTTCTGACTTCTAAATTAGTAAATCAAAAAAATCAGCTATGAAAAATATTATCTCTATTCTAATATTACTATGTTTTGTTGGAAATGTCGTTGCACAAGACATTCAAGGCACAGCAGGAAAAATCTGGTACAGCAATGACCATTTGTATGTCAATATTCTTGATAAAGGCATTTTGGTGATTGATAATACAAAACCAGAATCTCCAAAAAAATTAGGTTTCATTCAGATTCCAGGCAATGTTGACTTAGCCGTTCGAGGCGATGTTTTGTATGCAAATAATTATGACGATTTAATTGCTTTGGATATTAAGAAACTAGAAAAAATTAACAAAAAATCTGTTTTAGAACGCTTTGAAAGTGTTTTCACGCAATACGAAGCAAAGAAAGACAAAGACGAAATCAAGTGGATAAAACCATCAAAGAACCGTTTTATGGCTTCTAGTTCGGGAATGGTGTCAAGTTCAAAAGGTGGTTCTATGGCTTGTTTCTCACTCGTTGATGATTATTTGTACACTTTGACACCGAGTTCAATTCAGACTTTTAATGTCAAAAAAGCGGATAAACCAAAGCGTGCTGGCAAAACAGAAATCTCTGGCGATACTTACGAAACTATCTTTTCAAACGGTGAGAATTTATTCGTTGGCGGTCAAGCAGGCATGTATATTTTCGATATTGACAATCCAAATGAGCCGCAATTATTGAGTGAATATCATCATATGCAAAGCTGTGACCCAGTTGTCGTTGAAGGTGATTTCGCTTATGTAACGCTTCGTGATGGTAATATCTGCGGTAGAAATGAAGCGATTAATCGGCTTGAAATCGTTGATATTAGCAATCCGTCAAATCCTCGAAAAGTGAGTTCTAACAAACTTTCAAATCCTCGTGGTCTGGCTGTTGATAAGCGTTTCGTTTTTGTTTGTGATGGCGATGCAGGTCTAAAAATCATTGATGCGAATAATCCTAAAAAGGTTCGTTTGGTCGAAACTTATAATGATATTTCTTCGACTTATGATATTATTAATATTCCAGCAAAAAAGCTTTTAATCTTAGTTGGCGGCAAAAGTGTCATTCAATATGATTACTCATCGGTTGAGAATTTAAAAAAATTGAGTTTATTTAAGACAACTCTTTGAATTGACAATTGAAAATGGATAATTGATAATGAATTCGGAGTAACAAATTCAACAATTGGCAAACCATTCCATTTTCAATTAAAGAATAAGTGAGGTATAGATTCTAACACAGTTCGTAGCTCTAGCATTTGTTTGTTAGAGCTATCTTTTTTTAATTTGGAAATATATCTCGCAGAGAACGCAAAGCTTTCGCAAAGAACGCTAAGTTACTTCCTACTTTCCTTTCCGTAACTTTGCGGAACCTTTGCTTTCTTTGCGAGATACACTTTAACACCAACCTTAACATTTTTTGCATCAGTAATAGAAGTTTCCTTTCGCTATAAACCTATTCCAAACTATTCATTTACTTAATAACTTCTCGACTGATAAAGGTATGAGCCCTTGGTATTCGATTGAGGATTTTAAAGTTTACCCGCAGAGAACGCAGAGGTTTCGCAAAGAACACTAAGCTATTTACTACTTTCCTTTGCGTGACTTTGCGAAACCTTAGCCTCCTTTGCGAGATACACTTTAACACCAATCTTAACATTTTTTGCATCAGTAATAGTAGATTCCTTTCGTTAATAGTAACTAAATACAACACATAATTAAATCCTATGATTTTAAATAAAATAACAATCCTCTTTATAGTTATTATTGCAGCATGTTCTAATACACCCAACAACAAAGTAACTAAACAGCTAAGCCTATCTCAAATACCAACTAAGGAAGAAGCAAGAATATTAAATAGGCATAAATTAGATTATCATTTATTTATCAATAAAGATGGGCAAATTGATTATTCAACAAACGTTATACGTGATAAAATGAAAGGAGACAGTTTACCAAAAAAACTAGTTCCTATTATAAACACAGTAGAACAAGGTTTGTTTGAGGAAATTTATGATAAAGATGAAGACGTTCAAACAAATTTAAAGATTAATGATGGTTGGATAATTGGATTTGATAGAGGTGAATGGTCAGGTTATTTGTATTGGTTTAGTGAAGATGGAAAGAAAAATGAAGAAATTATCAATCGAAATATAGTCAGTTTACACCTTATTGATAATGAAATTTTTGGTTTTGAAGGACGCTTAGGCAATGGAGGAAGTTTTTTTAAAGCAAAAAAAGAAAATTCTGAATGGATAACAGAAGAAATTTTAAAACTAAATGAAGCTCCTCTTGCTGTTACTAGGTACAATGAAAATGAGTTTTTAATTGCTACAATAACAACTTTTAGCCAAATAATCAAATCAAACAATAGATACAAAATCAAGCCAATCATTGAAAATGGATTCTGGTCTGACGGTGTTTATCCTTATTCAATTGTGACTGACGAAAAAGATATTTATGTTGGAATGCGTGCAGGTATTTTGAGAGTAAATCAAAAAAATACAAAACTTCTAAAATGGTATGTAGATAAAGAGTAAACTAATCTGAAACTCCCACGGTTTCCATAAAAAACAAACCTATTCCAAAACATATAACATTCAAATTCCATGAAAACTACTATTGCCATTTTAACGCTAATCCTCCTAAATTCCTGTGAATCTATTCCATCTAAAAACAGTATTTCTAGTTTTTTTGAAATTGATAAAAGCAAAACGCAATACATCAATCCTAACGGAAACACTATTCAAACAAGAATCCTTACACCAGAAAATTTTAAAAGAACAGATGAGACAGAAAATTCCTTTGGTGAATATCTAAGAAATTTATCTGTAATGGCTCATGAAACGAAAGTCAAATTACTCAATGGCAATTTAAAAAAACGCCAAAACTTTCATGCAGCTATCATTGATATGAGCATTGGAAGCCGAGATTTGCAGCAATGCGCTGATGCCGTGATGCCGTGATGCGATTGAGAGCCGAATATCTATGGCAAAATGAAAACTATAAAGATTTGCATTTTAATTTTACAAATGGTTTTAATGCTGAATATGAGCGTTGGATACAAGGTCAGCGTATTCGAGTAAATGGAAATCGTGTCAATTGGGCAAATGCAACTTCGGCTTCTAATTCACATGATGACTTGATGGATTATTTGACAATGGTGTTTAGTTATGCTGGCACTTTGTCGCTTGCGCAGGAATTGAAAACTGTTTCGGTGGAAGAGATTGAAATTGGCAATGTGTTTATTAAAGGCGGAAGTCCAGCTCATGCGGTGATTGTGGTTGATAAAGCGATTCATAGTGAAACGGGCGAAATATTGGTTTTACTAGCGCAAAGTTATATGCCTGCTCAAAATATTCATTTACTTAATAACTTCTCAACTGATAAAGATATAAGTCCTTGGTATTCGATTGATGATTTTCAAGTTTACCCGCAGAGAACGCAGAGGTTTCGCAAAGAACACTAAGCTATTTGCTACTTTCCTTTGCGTGACTTTGCGAAACCTTAGCCTTCTTTGCGAGATACACTTTAACACCAAT
>CAZMEH010000753.1:0-3629 GCA_964564885.1 uncultured Saprospiraceae bacterium
TGATATGTTGTTGCAAAAAGAAGTAGACAAATCTTTAAACTCTTGGCGTAAAAAAGAAAAGACAGCTTTAGAACTATTGACATTAGTTGGAGAACTTAGGTTTGATAGAGCTATCGAACTTATTCTTTTTAGACAAGACATTTACGACGCTCGACCGAGTGAAGTTATCAATGCTCATCAATACTCAACGAACTACACGGACAAGTTGATTGATGTAAATATGAGTTTGTCTATTGCAAAAGTAATTACGCAAATCAACCTAGCTCCTGCTCGTATTGATATTGGTAAATTAGCTTTGAATTGGCTCAAAGAAGATGGCTACACGCCAGACCTTGACCAATTTGTAAGAAAAGAATTGTCTAATTTAGGTAATTCTGATGATCCTGTTTTGGAATCAAAAGATGTTATTCTTTATGGTTTTGGTCGAATTGGACGTTTGTTAACTCGTCGATTAGTGGCGCAAACAGGAAGCGGCGATCAGCTTAGATTGAAAGCAATTGTGCTTCGTGCAAAACTGAAAGACCGTAGATTAGAACTAGAAAAACGTGCAAACTTGCTTAGAACGGATTCTGTTCACGGAACTTTCAAAGGGAATGTCGTAATTGATTATGAAACCGATACTTTGATTATCAATGGTAATCGTGTCAAAGTCATTTTTGCAAATAGTCCTTCTGACATTGATTATACGACTTACGGAATCAATAATGCCATTGTTTTAGATAATACTGGTGTTTGGAGAACGAAGGAAGAATTGAGCGGGCATTTAAGACCTGGTGTCAATCAAGTCATGTTAACTGCTCCCGGAAAAGGTGTTCCAAATATCGTTCATGGTGTCAATCACCTGGAATTTGACCTTGAAAAAGACAATGTATTTTCTGCGGCTTCTTGTACAACAAATGCGATTGTTCCTATTTTAAAAGCTATCAATGATACTTTTGAAATAAAAAGTGGACACATCGAAAGCATTCACGCTTATACTAGTTCGCAAAACCTACTGGACAATTTCCACAAAAAACCTCGTCGTGGTCGTGCTGCTACACTTAATATGGTGTTGACAACAACAGGCGCTGCTAAAGCTTCTGCGATTGTTTTGCCAGAATTGGCTGGAAAATTAACAGCAAATGCTGTCCGAGTTCCTACGCCAAATGTTTCTATTGCTATTATGAATTTGGAATTGGGTGAAGCAACAACCGTTGAAGCAATCAATAGTCTTATTCAGCAATATGCAAAAGGAGGTGATTTGATGGAACAAATCCAATATTCTGCAAATCCTGATTTTGTTTCTAAAGATGTAATCGGAACAACTGCGCCTTCTGTTTTCGATGCGCCTTCGACTTTAATGTCGGCTGACGGCAAACGAGCAACGGTTTATGTTTGGTATGATAATGAATATGGTTACACTTGTCAAGTGGTTCGTTTGGCAAAATATGCTGCGAGAGTTATTCGATACAGATACTATTAGATTTAATGTATAATGTATAATTGAGTGCAAAGCGGCATAATTTTAATTGGATTATAAAAAAGGTTAGAGCATACTGAAATGAATTCAGCATGCTCTAACCTTTTTTGATTAAGAAGATATTCGGTAGAACGAGGAAAGTATTCAATTTTTACTCGTTCTCAATTCAGGATGTAAAGCAAATATATAAATGCTAATTTTATAATTATTATTAAAAATTTCAGAATGTTCATAATAGCCATTCTCCAATAATTCATTTTTATACTTGAAGTCGACTATCCAAGATTTTGAGAAGGAATAAGCATCTTCTCTATTAGTTCCAAAATCCATGAAACTATATTTTTTTGATAAAATATCAATCTCATCAAAATTAATTTTTTCAATTAAAACTCTCTCGTCTATCAACTCTCCTGTTTCATTAAATAGGTCTACTTTACAAGACAAAATATAATCACTTAAATTGATTTTAAACGGAGCTAAACTATCATGTATAGAGCTGTCAAGTGAATGCTCCATAATTAATTGATTATTCATCGTGTCTAAAAATGTTTGAATATATGATGCTTCATCGTATTTCTCATTGTGCCAAAGTTTATGGAATATTTGATAATTCCAATACCAATCTAGTGTTTCAGAAAGTGATATGTATATAATTTGATTTAAAAAAAAAGCATTATTTTCTACTTCATCATTCCTGTTATTACACTTAATAAATAAGCTAATAAATAGAATACAGTATATGTATTTTGCTATTGTCATAATTTTTTTAGGGCTCAAGTATTTTATTTAGTAGTATTTAGCCTTATCTTTCTAAACTAACCCTTTGCGCTCCTTTTTCATAATAGGTGAAATAGACAGTCAATATTAGAGAAACGATTAAATAGATTGATATTAATGTCGTTGCAAATTGAACGGTTGCGTCCAATCCGTACCAGCCGTTGAGGGAGTAAATCAATGCAAAACCAATGATTGTTTTTATTCCTTCTACCATTACAGCTAACGGATGTCTGTCCATCAAGGTGGTATAAGCAAATATGGAAACCAATAAAAAGATACCATAATATAATAGGTACGAATAATTCAAGTCAGGTAAAAGACTAATTAAATGAAACTCTAAGGCAATGTGCAAAGCCAATTGAAACCAAGTCCAGCCGATTAAGAAATGACTAGCTTTGGTCGTATATTTAATTTGGTCTTGTGCTTTTTCTGTAATTTCAATTGGATATTTTGCACTTACATCTTCTGGTCGCCAGCCTGTTGGCATAAACCAAATTCGAATTTTATCCCAAATATTTTCGGCTCTCCAAGCGTCTTTAGCAAGTTGCCAAAGGTGTATAAAGTTGATAATAACAGGATTCCAAGTTTGAACGGGTTTCTTAACGCCGTAAACTGGCGGCACATCTGCTAGTTCTTCTTGAAATGTTCCAAACCATTTGTCCCAAAGGATAAGAATAGCTGCATAATTTTTATCTAAATATTCTTTATTAATAGCATGATGCACTCGATGATGAGATGGCGTTACGATGATTTTTTCTAAAAAACCCATTTTATTTATCAATCGAGTGTGATACCAAAACTGCGCAAACAAATGTAACGGAGCTACAATCGCAATGACTTTGGTTGGAACGCCAATGATTGCCATTGGTAAATACAAGAAAAAGTAAATCCCGAAAATGCCCGAAATAGATTGACGAAGTGCGGTCGATAAATTGAATTCTTCGCTACTGTGATGAACAACGTGTCTATTCCAAAGTACATTAAATTCGTGATTCCAACGGTGCGACCAATAAGAAGCGAAATCAATTCCGATAAAGGCAAGTAAAACTAACCCAAAAGTGGATTGAATGTTAAAAATAGCAAATTGAGTATAAAGCCATTGATAGCTAATAATAACTATGCTCAATTTAAGTATATCTTTTATAGTATTCGTAGTTCCTGAACTGAGGCTAGAAATAGTGTCCATTGCCCGATTAACCGGTTTCTTCATTATGATGCTGGCAATCCATTCAATAATAATTAATACAATAAAAAAAATGACTGCTTTTGTTAAAACACTAGCATATGTTTCCATAAAATATTATTCTAAAAGACTATTCAAGTTCAGTCTTTGATTTCATGATTCAGTTGAAAAAACTAATTTAATAAATCTCCAAGGAATGTATGAAAAAAT
>CAZMEH010000754.1:0-5598 GCA_964564885.1 uncultured Saprospiraceae bacterium
AATCACGGGATTTTTCAAAGAACCGTAATTTTAAGTGTATTATAGGTTTTAGATGGAATGAAATTTGCTACATTTGTAGTATAAAAGGGTGTATAACAAATTGTCGGATTAGATAAGAATATTTGCGAAATCTTGAAGATTTGGCAAATAGATTGCATGAAACAGATTTGCCAAATCTCTAAGATTTCGCAAATCTATACTGCGACAAATTGTTATACACCCATATAAAATAACTCAATATGAAACCAAGAAACATACTTATCTTATCTATTGTCTTTCTAGAAATCCTCTTTCTAGGTTTTTCGAGTACTTATGAATTGCCTGCTATTGATACAGATGAAATGAAAAGTGCTGCTAAAGTATCTGCTATTCGATTTGAAAAAGCAAGGATTGCAGGAAAAAACGAAACTAAACGAATTGAAGCATTAGAATGTGCTAAAAGAAAGAAAGAAGGAAGATTCTGTTTTGCTGTACCAGGAGATACTCCGTACAAATTGGAAAATTTTCCTGATTTTGATTATAAGACAGCAGATCTTATAAAGCAAGGAAGAGCATATATTACTTCATCAGGGAAAGTTGCTCATTATGAGATATGTGGAGATTTTACGAACAAATGGGAGACATTTAATAGTTTTGATTTTACAAAAGAACATGAACAAGACTTTATCAGAAGTAAGCAAGTTGAATTAAAATATTAAAATAACTCAACATGACAACAAGAAACATACTTATCTTATCCATCGTCTTTGCAGAAATTCTATTTCTGAGTTTTTCGAGTACTTATGAATTTCCTGCTATTGATGCCAATGAAATGAAAGCTGCTGTTGAATTATCTCTTTGGCAAGAAAAAGAAACTGAACGACTTAAGGCTTTAGAATTAGCTTGTAAGAATGAAGAACTTGACTTGTTTGATACTTTAGAAGTAGACGATTGTGGAATTTCAGATGGAACAATTACGATTACAGCAACAGGAAATGGTTCTAGCATAGCTATATGTGGAACTGGACCTTCTTTATTAGAACAAGCTAAAGAACAAATTATTAAAACCTTCCATTTTCCCAAAGAAGGAATAAATTATTATTCTAATAAAGAAGGGTATGAATTACAAAATTATTAAAAATGATATCAAAATACATATTTATTATAACAGTTCTCTTTGTCGAATTCCTATTTCTAGGCTATTCTAGTATTTATGATTATTCTCTTATTGGTGAGGAGAAATTTGGTCAAATGAAAAAAATATTTCAAGAAGATCGATTGTATGCAGGAAATTTAAATACAATATTGGATTTTGAAAATAAGCACAAATTAAGAGTAGATAGTATAGAAAATTCAAATCAAAAAACGGAGAGGAATAAAACAGATAGTTGTCATGCAGATTTTATAGAACCAGATTGCAGAATAAGCGTTTCAACAATTATGGTAACTGCTTATGGTTCTTCATATGAAGATTTTGAAGAGCCTTCAATATTTGCTCATATTCCATATCATTTGCCGCCTGAACATCGTATCGACGTTTATAAAGAAAGCTATAAATTAAAGAAAGAAAGATTTGTACCTTTTAAAAAAATCTGGAATTACATCATGAATTAAAAAAAATGCTCCAACTCAATCTAAATCAGATTAAGTTGAAGCATTTTCAATTAAGAACAATTTTTATCAAAACATAATTTTTCTGACATCTGACAGTGAACAACGTGAACGTTCTGACATCTGACTTCTCTTTTTAATCATCAGTATCCAAAATATCATCAATTCTATCAACCAAGTCTTCCACATGGTATTTAGACATATTGTCAGACATATTTGCACCCTTCAATTGACGCTTTAAAGCTTTCAAATGAGCCTTTGCAATTGGACGAATATCCGACTGACTCACGTCAATTGGTGTATGACCAACAAAATCAGCAAAACGGCTAGGCACTGGACTTTGTTCTTTTTCCATCAAATATTGCAAACGTTCCACATAAGCACGTTGCAAATTACGACGATAAGTATCAATAGATTTTCCAGCAGCAACTTCTGAGAAAATACCCGTTCTCAAATCCATCAAAAGCGCATCAACCGTATAAGCTGCATCACCTTTCAATGCTTCAAACTCAATCAAACGAGCCAAACGACTTGGGTCAAGAACCGCATAAAGTGTACGTTTTTGTAAAGAATTTATTCGGTTAATCAATCCTGCTGATGCATTCATCTTGGCTAAAAGCTCTTGATCAATCATCCAAGTTGGCGTTTCAAAAAGATTCGCTTGAATGAAATCAACCGCTTCTTTTTGAGTCGCTTTATTAACGTGTTCATGAACAACACCTTCTTGATCGTAGGTTTTTGGCGTGCTGTAAATTCCGCCAATGTTCGACTTGACGTGTCCCATATAGCGATTGAATTGACCTAAAACTTGACCGTAAAGTTCTGTTAAATCATCATAATCTTTACCATCTTCTTCTGTCCATTCAATCAAGTTTGGAAGAATACGCTTCAAATTCGCAATACCGTAAGCACTAGATTTCATGGCATTATTACCCAAATCTTCTGTTTGCGCTCTCGGGTCAACCGGATTACTCGTTTGACGACCAAACCAATACATTGGATCATCATCGTGTTCCAAAATCCATTTATTCAAAGTGGTGCGTTCCGCTTTTGCAGAACTTGCATCTAAAATTGGACGATAGCCCCAGCTAATCGCATGCTTGTCATAAACTCCAACGCCCGGCATCAATGCAACATCATCGCCTGGTTGCGCTACGTAGTTGAAACGAGCGTAATCCATGATAGAAGGCGCAGTTCCCATTTTGTCTGTAAACGTTTTTGAACGCAAAGAATCCACAGGATAAGCAAAACTAGAACCCATATTGTGTGGCAAACCAAGTGTGTGACCAACTTCGTGTGCTGCAACAAAGCGAATTAATTCGCCCATGACTTCTTTTTTGAATGAAACGCCTCTCGCTTCTTCGTTAGTCGCTGCCGTCTGAACGAAATACCAATTGCGCAACAAATTCATGACATTGTGATACCACATGATGTCAGATTCAAGGATTTCACCCGTTCGAGGATCGTGAACGTGCGGACCTTGTGCATTTTGAATATCAGTAGAAATATATCGAATAACAGAAAAACGCACATCTTCTGGACTCCATTCTGGATCGTCCGTCGGTGCTTCTTTCGCTATAATTGCATTTTTAAAACCTGCCGCTTCAAACGCTTTTTGCCAATCTTCCACACCTTTTTTAAGGTAAGGAACCCATTCCGTTGGCGTTGCTGGATCGATGTAATAAACGATAGGCTGTTTTGGTTCAACCAATTCGCCACGCTTAAACGCTGCTTCGTCACTAGGTTCTAATCTCCAACGAGTGATGAAAGTACGAGTCGCCGCTTTTTGCGCTTCCGAACTATAATCTATTTGCGATAAAGAAAAATAACCAACTCGTGCATCGTAGATACGAGGCTGCATCGGCACTTCTGGCAACACAATGAAAGACTGATTCATCTCCAAAGTCAAAGAACCTGTCAAAACATTATCAGGCAATTTTGTTCCGTCGTAAGTAAGCGTGTGGCGAACTTCCACATTTTTTGGATACGCTTTTATATGATTAATCATACTGCGCTTTGCATCTAACCTACGAATACCAAAAGTTTTACGTTGACGAGAAGACAATGCGCCAATCATTGGAATATCAGATGTAAACAAGGCATTCATTTCAATGATACAAGCAGAAGTATCTTTATTGTATGCTTTGATTGCAAATGTCTTAATGATTGGCTCTATATTATTGTTTTTTACAGATTCGTAAATTGGCTTATCTTCGGTTGCAACGCTGCTATATGAAACAGAGCGAAGCAATAATTTATCCTCAAATCTTTGCCAGCGAATCACTTGCTGTGGACGAGATTTCATACCCGCACCACCAAAGTTTAAACCTTTTACCGTTCCTGCGATACGACTAACTACAAGGATTTCTTGTTCTAAAACGTCGTTTGGAATTTCAAAATAGTACTTGCCGTCCACTTTATGAACCGTAAAAAGACCTTCGTCCGTTACAGCATCCTTTGTGATGACCTTCTTGTAAGGTTTAATTGTGCCTTTCTTTGGTGATTTTTTAGCAGCTGACTTTGTCGTTTTAGCTGATTTTTTCTTGAAAATTTGGGCATTTGCATTAAAGCTAAATAGTAAGCTACAAATGACAAATAGACCAATGAATTTGATTTTATTCATAAAGTTTGTTTTTAGACTCTTCGAGTCTTTTAGTGATTTGTGATTGGTCTGCTCCAATGCAAATTAGTTGAAAATAAAGTATTTATTATTAACAGTACCTAATTTCAATGCCCAAGATCAAATCATATTCTAAAATCTTGTATTTTTCTGAGCAATATTACGAACTTAAATTAAGTATTTAAAATGATTACGGTTTTCAATAGGTAAATATTTTCTTATAGCCAATATAAGTTAGACCGTTTTGCGAGTAGAGGTAAGAATGTTCACTTCAGTTCTCTGTCAGAAGACGGCTTCTTTTTCTTTTTATCTGCTCTAAAAAATAACGGTATAGCTCGGCTATGCAGTGATTTTTTAGATTGCTAAAAGGAAATATAATTTTCTTAAAATTCGGTAAATTCTTTAATTGGCTTTCTTAAGCTAGATTTTTCTGTCACTAAAGCCAAAAGGTTTAACATTCTTCCTTTTCAACCGCCTAAAACAAATTGCGGTATGGCATTTATTAAGAAAAAGTCAATAAAAAAACCGATCCAATTCATAAGTTTTATTAGTTCTTTGAAAATTATTGTGGAAAAGTAATTTTCAAAGAAAATTAATACGAAAATGCCTTACCCACGAGATTTCGTGGCAGGCTGTGCGCCGTCAACCGTTTGCCGTCAACCGTTTGCCGTCAACTGTTTGCCGTCAACCGTTTGCCGTTTCTTGAAACCTCCACAATAATTTTCGGAGAACTGTTTTCATTTAAGAGCAGAAAGGACAGAAATAATAAAAATACACATTATTTTGTCTTTGTTCTCTCAACCTGAAAGTCAATCTCTATTCTCTGTTCTACATCCTCATTCCAGTTGGCTTGCCGTCAATGGTGACCATGTTCTTTTCTCTCCAATAATCTTTCCATGCTTCGTCGTCTTCTTTTTTCTCTGACCAATCGACTAAGCGAGTTCTTTCTTCTTTGAATTCGTAGAACGGAACAGCATAACCGCAAGAGGTTTGAACCATTTCAACTTGAACATCAAAAACCTGTCGTTTCCCTTTGAAATTAGGAAAAATAGCAGACAATCCTTCGAACTCAGCATCTGTACGATGGTAGCATTTAACAGTGCCGTAAAGACGAAGAATTAAAGGTTTTTTTGTAAAGGAACAAAACATAATTGTCATGCGATTAACTGCTTGCGTATGCGGAGCGGTTTCGTTGCCACTTCCTGTTAAATTGAGCCAAATAACCCTATTTTCGTCAAGAATTTTTAGCGAATCCATCCCTTTAGGAGAAATGTTAACACGTCCGTCAACATCGGCTGAACCGACGAAAAAAACATGCTGTTCTGCAATGAAATTTTGAAGTGCTTTAGGAATATTTGGAAACTGTTTAGCCATTATTTTGTTGTTTC
>CAZMEH010000755.1:0-3558 GCA_964564885.1 uncultured Saprospiraceae bacterium
AGTTTAATTACTGCAAGGTTTTTTAGTATTTGTTGTCTAGTCCTGAAATCAGGTTACAGCAAATGTTATTTTTTTAACGTAAACCTTGACATTAAATCGTCATGTGTCAATTCATTTCGATCGTGTCGTTGGTCTTTGCAAGGTTTTAAATAAAAAAAACCTTGCAGTGATTAAACTACAAGGTTTCAGAAAAGTACCTGAGGCGGGAATCGAACCCGCACTTCCGCAATGGAAACAGGATTTTAAGTCCTGCGTGTCTACCTATTTCACCACTCAGGCAGCGATGTTTTTGCTTATGCTTTTATGCTAAAGCGATGCAAATGTATGTTTTTTAATTTGGTTTACAAAATGCTTTAAACTCTTTTTTCTGTAAATAAAACAAATTAGTGTGTAGTTAATTGATAATGAGGTGTTTATGGTTTTGTAAAAAACTCAAAAGATCTTTACTTGTTTGTATTGGTGACTCAACCATAGGGTAGAGGTGAGTATTTTTATAATAAATTGTTTTTGCATGAGGTAAAACTTTTGCGAATGGATTCTCTCCAATCTCTTCACTCCAAAGAATAAGTGTTGGGTTTTTTAATTTTCCTAATCGGTTGAAGCGATCCCTATGAAAAGCATTGTTTAAAGAAATAAACGAAGAGCGATTACCTTCTCGTAATATTAGATTGTGATAGCGTTCAAAAGCAGTTTCGGTGAGTTGCATCGATTCGCCGAACCATTTACTTACCCTTTTTTGAATCATCTTCTTAGAACCTGACCAACGCACAATGTGTTTGCCGAGCCAATGACGACTCATTTTTTGTTGGGCAGATGGATGATAATTTGGATAATCAGTTGGATTAACTAAAACAAGGCTTTTGATAAGATAAGGACTCAACAATGAGAAATGCCACGCCAAATCTGCGCCCATAGATGCGCCACCAAAATGGAAAGTGTCTATTCCTACTCGAATGGTAAACTTTTTAAGAAAATAAATATAACTATCTCTTTTATAATCAAAGTCCTTGTTAGCCATTGTAAGTCCAAAACCAGGTAAGTCCAAGCGAACAACTCGAAAATACTTTTTTAAGTCATTAGAACAACTATCCCAGTCTTGTAAAGAAGTGTTTACACTATGTAGCAAAAGTAAAACTTCGCCTTCTCCTTCGTCTTTATAATGTACATCCATTCCATCTATAGAGATGAATTTGGACTGTTCGTCCGTGTATTTTTCTTTGATGGTATCGAATGGAATATCGGATTTAAACATATTGCATTAATATTTTACGTCTGCTAATATACATAAAAAGAAGAGAGAACGGAGAGGAGAGAACCGAGAATCTCTATAAATTCCATTTTTCTGCCCGCTCTTCTTGATATTTAAAACAAATAATGATTAATCTATAAATTATTCATCGGTAGACCATTCGGGATGAACAATATAGCAAAATTTTAATATTTCATCTCCAATGTTTTCAATGTATTGAGTAGCATTTGGCGGAATAAAAACAACATCTCCTTGATTTATTATTTTATTTTTCTCATTTATAAAAACCTTTCCTTTTCCTTCTGTTATAATGTAAACTTCGCCGGATGCTAAGCGATGCGGTAAAGAAGATTTTCCTATTGGAAAAGTCGCCAAAGCCAAACTATAGCCTATTTCAATATTATCATTTTTTGTCCAGATAGCTATCGGGAGAAGTACTTCTTGAATGATAGTGTGGTCGCCTGCAAGAAATGAAGCAATTGGTGCGGTCTTTTTTAAGGAGCATTTTATATATTTTAAATTATGAATATGCAATTGTCTTTAAACTACCTCAAATTCAGTATAATTCTTCGTTCTTTTATGAACCATAAAAATTTACACATAAAATTCATAATTAAAAAGAAAAATAGAACATGAAATCAGTATTACTCGCTTTCACATTATTAGTTTTTTACTCTTTTAATGTAAATGCCCAACAACGAGAAGCCAATTATGTTAATGGAGATTTGCTCGTTCAAACTACTCCAAATGGAAACATTGAGCAAATTGTCAGTGATTTGAAATTTGTAAATGGCATCGAAACAGGCATTCAATTAGAAAAGGAAGTTTCAAAACCAATGCGTATTTGGTTATTAAAATTTAATCATGCTAACTTGACGCACAATCAAATGATTGCTTACGCTTATTTGCACGACGAAATTAGCATTGCACAGGTCAATCATATCATTGAAGAACGTGTAACTATTCCAAATGACATGCAGTTTGGGCAACAATGGCAATATGTGAACACTGGTCAAAGCGGTGGTACAGCAGGTGCGGATATTGATGCAGATTCGGCTTGGGATATTTCTACTGGCGGATTGACGGCACTTGGAGATACAATTGTAGTTTGTATTATTGATGGTGGAATTGACTTGAATCACGCTGATTTAACGCCAAATCGTTGGTTCAATCATGCTGAAATTCCAAATAATAATATTGATGATGATAATAATGGATACGTAGATGATTACTTAGGTTGGCACACAGGTTCTAGTACCGATAATATTTCTGGTGGTTCGCACGGAACAGCCGTAGCCGGTATTATTGGCGCAAAAGGAAACAATGGAACGGGCGTTTCTGGTGTTAACTGGGATGTCAAAATGATGATTGTCCGTGGTGGAACGGGTGTGGAGTCGGAAGTTTTAGCGGCTTATACGTTTCCTTTGGTTCATCGCAAAAAGTACAATGATACAAATGGCGCAGAAGGTTCTTTTGTGGTGGCAACTAACGCATCATGGGGCGTAGACAATGGACAACCTGCAAATGCACCGCTTTGGTGTGCGATGTACGATACGTTAGGAAAATACGGTATTTTAAGTGCAGGTGCTGGTCCTAATAATAATGTCAATGTTGATATTGTTGGAGATTTGCCAACGGCTTGTCCAAGTGAATATTTAATCACTTTGACAAACATGGATCACAATGATAATAAAGTAACTCAAGCTCCGATAGGTCCTATAACGATAGATTTAGGTGCACATGGTCAAGGAACTTGGACAACAACAAGCAATAACGGTTATGCGGGTTTTGGTGGAACGTCTGGCGCAACACCTCATGTTACCGGTACGATTGGTTTATTATATTCTGCGAATTGTCCGAGTTTTGCGGCGATTGCTAGATCCAATCCGTCAAAAGCGGCTCAACTAGCACGAGATTATATTTTGCAGTCGGTTGACCCAAATACGGATTTAATTAATAATACAACTACTGGCGGACGTTTGAATTTGTATAACGCCATGAAAAATGTGATAGATAGTTGTGCTGCGGCGGATTGTTTGCCTCCTTATGATGTAACGGTTTCAAATATTATTGATACAAGTGCAACGGTAACTTGGACGGCTTTAACGGATACGACAAAAATCTATAATTTTAGATACAGAGCATTGGGTGATACGGTTTGGAATATAGTGGCAGATACGTTATTTACACAAAACCTGATTAACTTATCTGCTTGTATGACTTATGAAGTACAGGTTGAAATGATTTGTGATTCTAGTTCTTCTTTTTCTGGCCCCGGGGATGTGGTTTTGACATCTGACACGATAGTG
>CAZMEH010000756.1:0-1985 GCA_964564885.1 uncultured Saprospiraceae bacterium
GACTTATTCTAAAACTACCATTTGTTTTATCATAATCTAACCAACCTTTTTCAAATAAGGCTAATAGCGTTTCATCCAAATCTTCATTGAGTACCAAGGTTTCTAACGTCTTAAAAGGAATACTTTCCGCAGGTAATACAGAAAAGGCAGCGAGGATTTTTTGTTCTTCTTTTGATAAATTTACAACATCATACATGGCAGCGATGATATTTTCGGGCGTTTCGCTTCGTTGAATACCGCCTTTTGCTTGATAAAAAGTATCAACTTTTTTACCTTTAGATAATGGAAATAAACTTTTAGAAATATCAACGAGCAAATCACTCAGCGCATATTTTTTCTTTAAGCTATTATTAAAATTAGATAGATTTTTTGCCAATAATTCTACGACCAAAGTATTGTGATTGACCTTTTGAAATAATGTAAAAAACAACTCATCTTCTGAATGGTCGTGTTCAGAATAATGTTTTTTAAATAAGGATAAAGCAGCGATTTTATATAAAGGTTTGACTTGATATAGCTCCGTGTTATGTATTTTCTTATTGATTCGTGTAGTCAGTAGAATATGGAAATTGGAACATTGCAATAATGCACCGTGATATTTTTGAATACCTGCGAGTTCATTCGCATTATCAATAATCAGCAAACAAGGTTCGTTGAGTTCTGCCATTGCTTGTAATAAAATCGGCAAGTTTTGTTCACTATTATTCTCCGCTGGAAAATCAATCGCCAAAGGAATCTTCAAGGTCAATAAGGCTTCAATAATAGATATTCCCGAAAAGACCCAAACGAGGTGTTGGTAATATTTTCGATATTCATAATAATACTTAGAAGCCAAGGTTGTTTTACCAATTCCGCCTTTTCCGTTGACTAATAACAGGATATTTTTTTTGGTTGTCAAGGATTGATGTATCGTTTCGACTTCGTTATCTCGACCGATGAAGAGTTCTGGATAGGTTGGAATTGAGCCGAGGTGTTTATAAATAGTCTTTTCTTGACCATTGCGAATAATGGTGATTGTACTATTCGTAATATCTTGTAAAATCTCATTTCCATCGCCTTTGATGTCGGTTTTGTTACTCATGGATAGGGTTTGAAAGGTCGTTAGTTTATATAATTACGAAACACAAGATTATACAAACCGTGTCGGTTTCAAAAAACGACACGGTTTAATACGAGTTATTTATTACCTGCGACATTATCACTTGTTCCCGAATGCGTTTGAATCGTACTATTATTGATATCTTGAAAAACTTGATTGCTATTACCTGTTACGGTTATAGTATTCGTTTTCGTAGTAGCAGCCTCTTTTTTTGACAACGCCTTTTCGATCATTGCTTTTGTAGCTTCATCAGCTTCCTTTAGTTGTTTCTTCAAAAAGACCTTGATGTCTTCCACTTCAAAATCATCATCGATCGGTGTTTCCTCTTCGTACTCTTTGATGAACCAACCTTTGATAGCGTTCCAAAGGAATCCTAACTCATTATCGGCAGCTTCTCCGATTTCCTGACTAATTTGTTTAATGGTTTTAGATTTTCCAAAAAATGGGATAACGTAACCTGCGATTTTGCCAGCAACTTCTTTAATGTCCATGGTAATTTCTTTTTGTGATTTGTAATAAGAAACAAATTAAGAAATTTAATCGAAAAATGAAAGTGTGCAGTGTTGTAGACTATTCAATCAATTTTAAAATTGTTAGATATTTTCTATCTAAAATATATTGATTTTGAAAAAAAGCTACACACTGTGTAGCAATTTGAGTTGGAGTCATAATCGGTTGATAATGAGAATTGCTAAGACAGAAGCACGAGTATTTTATTTTTAATGATTTTGAAACTTTCATTTGAACCAATTATTAATTATATTTACATTTGTCAATAATTTGATGACACTTATAATCTGCTCATGTCACTTATTCAATTAGGATACACAATAAAGAATGATGGTTTTGTTAGTTGCGAAGATGAAAATCAAGCAAAAAACAAAGT
>CAZMEH010000757.1:0-1937 GCA_964564885.1 uncultured Saprospiraceae bacterium
TGTTCGTATCTAAAGCAATGCGGTTTTAACCCATTGCACGCTGTGAGAGCCACTTTTTTTCTTAGCTATACGGCTTTGCCGTGCGCCGTCAGCTGTCAGCCGATTTTGAAACCTCCACGGAATTTCTCAAAGAACCACCTTGTTTTAATAAATTCCTACCTCATGTAGCTTTTATTGTAATTACTTCAAAGGTAGAAAAACCTCTGCCATCATACACCTTGCGCTTCCGCCGCCGTAGGTTTCAATAGTCGTTAAATCACTGTGTAATATCTGCGTGAATTGGTTGATTTTTTGAATTTGCGCTTCATTTAAAGAACGGAAAGCCTGCGAAGACATCACAAGAAACGTATCGCCAGTCGTATTTTTAACTTGAAGCATATTTCCAGCAAAACCATACATTTGGTCAAGCGATATTTCAATTACTGTTTTGTTCGTTTTTTTAAATGCAGCTAATAACCGTTGTTTGTCCGCTTCGATTGGAATACTTTCCATGCAAATAATAACAAATTTATCACCCATTGCCATCATCACATTTGTATGATAAACGGCTACTCCATCTTTGTCAAAACTATGAAAAGTGACTTGTTCGCATTCCATCACGGTACAAAATTCATCAAACAACATCTGATCTGTTCGGATAGACAAACAGCCGTAAGCAATCTGATATTCTCTATCTACTACCATGCTGCCCGTTCCTTCAAGGTATTGCTCCACATTTTCCCAACTTTCCAGTTGAATGTGATTTGCTACTTCAAATGTTTCCGATAGCTCTTCAATCAATTCAATTCGTCTTTCCAATCTTCGTATGGGTGAAAATATTGGATAAGTAATGACATTACCATTACGGTGAAATGAGATCCAGTTATTTGGAAAAACGGCATCTGACTTGACTGGTTCATCCGTATCCTGAAAAACAATGACATTGACTCCGACAGCCCTTAGTTTTTGAACAAAAGCATCAAATTCGGCAATCGCTTTTACCTCAATTTCTTTTGAGTTCAATGATTTGTCATTGATTTGAAAAGCGTTATTCTCAGCTGTTTCTGCATTGTACCCAAAGTGCGCAGGACGCACCATCATTATATTAGAAGTTAGTTGCATTTTAATTGGAATGTTGGACTGTTGGAATAATGAAGCAATGGAGTATTGGAATACTGTGTTTTAATAATCCAAAACCAGTACTCCATTTTTCCAACACTCCATCATTCCAATATTCCATTATTATAATTCAGCTCTTTCAATTGGACAGGTCATACAATGACTACCGCCTCTTGCTCTTGACAATTCGTTTGATGGTAAAGTGATAATCGTATTTTCGATATCTTCTACTTTAATTGTTCCATCTTCTAATTGTTTCAGTAAATCATTGGCGTGAATAACCGTATAGCCAGCATCTTTGAAAGCTTCTTCCGTTACTGGATTTCTGTCATAAGTTAAAGCGACTCCAGGTTTTAGAGCAACTAAATTGCAGCCATCGGTCCATTGCTCCCGCTCTTGATATGGACTTTCACCTTTTCCACTTTCAATAAAACGAACATCTCCGTCAATTTCGGCTTTCCAAAAATCTTTCACAGAATGGTATATTGCTTTTGCACCAGTTTTACGGAAAACTTCAACGTATGAACTCAAACCATCCAATACAATCGGCTTGTAAGCTACAACGTCATGATGATTGATTTGCGTGAAAATAGTATCAATGTGCATGCAAGAACGATCGTCAGGAATATTGATTTTTACAATATTCTGAACTACATTTTTGCGAAATAACTCCTCTTTTAAAGAATGAAAACCATGAGCAGATGAACGCTCAGAACAGCCAACTAAGAAGTAATCCTTATTGATAATCATCATATCTCCACCTTCCAGAGAAACTCTTTCTCCTTTCTTTGATGGTGGGAATTTTTCAAGATCATTAAGGTTGATGACTTTATTCTCTA
>CAZMEH010000758.1:0-5611 GCA_964564885.1 uncultured Saprospiraceae bacterium
TTATAATAAGATAAGTCTACTTCGTAAGAAGCACGATTGGTAGAAAAATACCAAATACCAAGAATGGAAGAGAAAACCATCGCCAAAACAGTGGCATAAGCAGCACCTTGAATACCCATTTCAAAATATCCAATGAAGATTGGATTCATGATTATATTCGCTACCGTACTGATAATCGCAAAGGTCATGGCATCTTTAAGGTTGCCTTCTGCTCGGATTATCATATTTAGGGAAACTGCAAAAATTTGGAAAAATGAACCGAGAACAATCGTTCGATAATACAGCGTTCCAAGTCTCAATATCTCACCTTTTCCGCCCATCGCAGCAATAATAGTCTCCGCATAAATATAACCAAAGACGGTTAAAAAGAAGGAAACGGTAACGGCTAGGACAACGGATGCACCAAATATTTTCTTTTGAGTATCAACGTCTTTCGAGCCAATAGCACGACTCAATAATGACGAGCCACCAATGCCAATCATTGCAGCAAAGGCATTGGAAAGGAAAGAAAGTGGAAAGGCTAAAGAAACCGCCGCAACTGCCGCTTCGCCCAAATATTGACCAATAAAAAGCGCATCTACAAAAGTATTGATACTATTAATCGACATCGCAAGAACAGCAACAGGCGTAAGTTTAGCCATCAAACGCCACATATCATCTTGTCTTATTTCCTCTCTAAGGCTGATTCTTACAGCTTTTGCCATTTTAGTTTTTTAAAAATGTACAATTTAGATCTCATAGCTTTTAAAAACGTATAAGGTCTGGACATTGAACATTGAAGATTATACATTAAAAATTCATCTCCCAATGAATTGCCAGTCAAAAGTACAATTAATTTTCCGCTGATTAGATTGTACTCCAAGAGTCTTTTGATGTTTCTTTGCTAATGGGAATTTTAATATAAATGGTTTTTTAAAATTAAAATTCTTTTGAATAGGGTAGAAGTAGCCAACAGGTAAGGTGTAAGTAAATCGTTCTTTTTTTAAATGTATGAATTGCATGTTAATCTTTTCACCATTTAGTTGATAAACATGAAATCCATTTTTTTCTCTAACAATTGCTACTTTCTGATAATCAAATACTTTGTGCCCATTTTGACTTCCCTCATAGCCAAAGTCAACTTCCCAAAAGCCTTCTATATCCCAAAGTGTCAATGAATTTCGTTGATAATAGGCTTCAAAATCCTCTTTTTCACTAAAAATACTAGTTCCTTTTATTGTTTTTGTCGGTGTAATCATCTGAACGCCATACAACATCCAAGCATTTTCGACCATACTTGCACCTTCAATGAGGTTAATTATTTGTGTGTTTTTTGGAATTGGCTCAAAATATAGTTTGAAAAATACAGTATCTCCAAAATCTAGAATAACCGATTCAGGAGATAAAGGAATACCTTCTACATTTTTTAATGTAAAGAAAACCCTATCTGCAATCAGTCGAAACGCATCATTGGTATTTGGTGCAGCCGTGGAAATTTGCGCTGATGGCTTGTAAACATCGTTCGTACAATAAGCATTAATGACCGTTTGATTGTCCAAAAGTTCTACACTTGCGATATTCATTCCGCCTTTGACTTGGCGAGCAATGGGATTTTGAACGAGAACTTGTCCCATTAAAAATATTGGTAAAATGCTAATGATTAGTGATAAGGGAGTTTTCATTGTATTTAATTAGGTAATGTATCGGATACTTCAAAAGTCTAACGTTCCTTTTAGACTTGTTGGTAATTGGTAGACTTCAAAAGTATCCGATACCAGAAGTTTTATTAGTTCTTTGACAAATTTTGCTGTTTTATCCAATGTTCCCGATACCTATCGGGAACATTGGATTTATAAAAACATTCTGTTTGGCAAAATCTTCTCTCATGAGTCTACCTGTCGCTAGCTTGTCAGAGAGGGCTAGACCAAGTAATTGTCAAAGAACCAAGTTTTATTTCTTGTTCGATATTTATTTCTCGTAAGTCGTTCTCGAAGCAATCGAACGACCAAGTGTTACTTCATCCGCATATTGCAATTCTCCGCCAAATGAAACGCCACGAGCAATCGTCGAAATTTTCAGATTGAATGGCTTAAGTTGTTTCGATAAGTAGAAAATAGTGGTATCTCCTTCAATCGTTGGACTAACCGCCATAATCATTTCTTTTGTCGTTGATCGAGCCGCACGTTCTAGCAAACTACCGACATTCAAATCACTCGGTCCAATTCCTTCAATCGGAGAAATAATGCCACCTAGTACATGATATAAACCACGATAATGCCCTGTGTTTTCGATTGCCATGACATCTCGAATACCTTCAACGATGCAAATCATAGACTTGTCCCGATGATTATTGCTACAAATACCACACAACTCTTCATCAGAAATATTCTGACAATCCTTACAAAATTTTATATGCTTACGCATTTTTAATAAGGATGCGCTAAATTCATCAGACACTTCCTCTGGTTGATTTAGCAGGTGCAACGCCAACCTTAGAGCTGTTTTTTTACCAATTCCAGGTAATGAAGCAAACGCAAGTACTGCGTCTTCTAATAGTTTTGATGATAAATTCATAGTTGCAAAGGTAACTAATGTAGTTCTAAAATAAAAGAGAAATCAGCAGTCACATCGTTCGTTTCGCTCTCTGTTGGAAGCGAGAGGAGAGTTTGCGTTTTATGTTCTATAAAAAAACGTAGCATTTTTGAAAAAACCAACAATTACTTTGCGTCTTAATCTGACTTTTGATAGCGTATGCGGTCTCACATCTGACTATTTTTTATTAAAACCTAATAATTATTTTGCAAAATGAACTATTTGCATAATAAACAGTGTTGTGATGCTAAATACTTAGACAATAAGGTTTTTAGGGAGTTTAGTGGAATTTAAAAAACTAGGTAACTAATAGTCTTTATTCACAAAACCTAATTAGGAATTACTATTATTAATAATTATAAATCCAGAAATGATGAATTGGCGAAGACTAAATGGTCAAAGAATCGAATTGCCAATAAAGCAAGCTGTTGAACAAACTATTTTACGAGAAAAAGCAGAAGGATACAATCTAAAGGTTTGTATCGGAACGGATTCACAAGTACATGGTGGCGTCATCGAGTTTGCATCGGTAATCGTATTCTTGAGAGAAAAAAAAGGTGGTTTTATGTTTATTCACACCTATAAATCTACTCAAAAAATGTCATTGCGTGAGCGAATGATAACGGAAGTAGCTAAATCTGTCGAAGTAGCGTATGCGTTGTGTGATATTTTGGACAAACATGAGATTGCATTGGAAGTTCATGCGGACATTAATACTGATCCGCACTTTGAGTCAAATGTTGCGCTGAAAGAAGCTATGGGATATATCTTAGGAATGGGCTTTGAATTCAAAGCAAAACCAGATGCATTCGCTAGTACTTCTTGTGCGGATAAATTTTGCTAATTGATTTGAATTGTACCGTCGAATTTATTCGACAAGGTGTTTTATAAAAAAGCTCATTTGATGAAAATCAATTGAGCCTTTTTAGTTGCTAGAGGAGAATATTTTAAATATTGTTAGCCATCAAACAAGTAGTTTGTAGTTTTTTAAGTTAAAAAAATTAACCCGTTTCTAGATAACTCGTCTGGTGACTTTTTTTATTTAAAACCTATTATTTGCTGTTGAACGGCTTTGATTTTTTCAATATTAGATTCTGTAATATTATAAATAGTACTTTCTAACTGAACGTTTTGATGTTTAAAAATCATCGCCGAGGTTTCCACGGGTTCTCCACGAGGTTTCGGGACAGGTTGGGACAGGTCGGGACAGGTTTGACCTTCCAAAATAGCAGAAGCAGAAAAATGCACTTCCCGAATACCAATTTTTTGAAACTTGAGCACATTATCGGCATTTATGCCACTTCCTGCCATTATTTTGATTCTATTATTTGCCTGTTTGACTAACTGTTCTAATAAGTCAATTCCATCAATTGCTTTATTTTGTTGACCTGAAGTTAGAATTCTATCAACGCCCAATTCAATTAATTGCTCCAAGGCTTCCAATGGGTTTTTACAAATATCAAACGCACGATGAAAAGTAACTTTCATTGGTTTCGCTACTTTGATGAGTTCTGCCATTCTACTCAAATTAACCGAACCATCCGTATTTAAAACACCAATTACAACGCCATTGCAACCAACCGATTTACAAAATTGAATATCTGATTTAATGGCTTCAAATTCTATATCGGAATAGCAAAAATTGCCACCTCGTGGTCTAATTAATACAAAAACATCAATTGTTAAATATTTTCTGGTCAACTGTATTGTGCCTGCGCTAGGTGTAATGCCGCCGATGGAAAGTTCCGCACAAAGCTCAACTCGTTGTGCGCCTGCTTTTTGTGCATGAATAGCGGATTGAACGGAATTGGTACAAATTTCTATGATCATTTTTTTGAAATTTAGTTGAACATTAATTTTACAAACCTAAAAAATTGGAAGGGTTTGGGCAAATAGCTAAATAATAATCCATTTCTGATTCTGATGAGACGCCAATGAAGTCACCTTTATTACCGAGCATATCAGTCATCAGCTGAAAGTGTAAATGTGGTGCCCAACCGCCATTTTCATTATAATCACCAAAGTGAGCGAGCAGCGTTCCTTTTTGAATGGATTGCCCAACAGAAAGTCCGTCGAGTGATTTCATATTCAAATGTCCATACAAGGAATAGAACTTGAAACCATCTAATTGATGTTCCAAAATAATAGTTGCACCATAATCCAAATAAGCTGGATTGTATTGAAAACTATGAATAATACCATCTAACGGCGAAAAAACTGGTGTTCCTAACTTGCCCCAAAGGTCAATGCCTAAGTGAATACAACGGCTTTCATCATCGTTTTCTACCTCAAAATTATTACTTTCTCCATACAAATGACGGTGTTCTCCATAGCCGCCATGACCAAACTCCACATTTGTTTCATTTAAAATATTAAAAATATAATCTTCTAGCTTTTTATCTTTTGTTAAATCCAGCGCCATTAATTTTTTATTGCTAATACTTAAATCCAGCGGAATACAGTTTTGAGGATTTAATGGCTTGCCTAGAATAGGAAACAAATTATTTCTGTATTTTTTTAAAATATTGGTAAGCATAAATTGGATTTTAATCGTTATGAATAAAGAGTAGACAAAAATAGGAACAGATAAGTAAAAGCCCTACTCCTTTTTCTAAATGAACTTGATTAATAAACAAATTATGAAAATAAAAATTTTAACTGTATTTTACATACTATTAGTAGGAAGTTCTTGTATTGATGATAATGTACAAAATGATTTTTCTTGCGAAACGGAAGGTCGTTTTCTTGGTGATTTCCCATTGATGGCGAAGACCGATTCTTTGATGCCTTATATTGCTGGAAAATCATTGGTATTTATTGACAGTTTAGGAAACGAGGCTATTTTTATTGAAGACAAACCTCTAAATGAAACAATAGTAGAGATGAATGTAAGAACGGTTTGCGGTGGTTCTTGGTTGGATATACATGAATTTGATTATTATATATATCATGAGAAACGAGCAAGGTATTACAGTGCTGAAATGAATTCCTATCTTTATTTATCAGCCTCTAAAAGCTATTTTGAAATTACAGATACGAG
>CAZMEH010000759.1:0-1644 GCA_964564885.1 uncultured Saprospiraceae bacterium
GTCAAATCTACTCCAATGATATTTTTGCAACCATTTGATTACGAAATATTTGCAAGTCCAAAATTGTCAATGTGCTTAGTCTTATCAACCAATTTAATTAAATAAAAAGTTCAATGGCAACTTTATAAAGTATTGATAAATAAGTTTTCTACTTTTGTGCTTTGGAATTGGTAGTGAAATTAGGTTTTGTCGGGTAAGGAATGCCAAATAACCAATAATTAAATAAAAATACAACAGCATTGAGTAAAAATAAAAATACATCATCGAAGAAAGCGGATAAAAAAGCATCTGCAATAAAAAAAGAACCCAAAAAAGGTTTGCATCCTAAAAACCCATTGAGGTTCAAGTATGACTTTGATGTTTTGGTTGAAGTTAATCCAGCATTGAAAGAATTTGTAGCTTTAAACAAACACAAAGTCAAAACGATTGATTTTAGTAATCCAACGGCGGTTCTTGAACTGAATCGAGCATTATTAAAACATCATTACGAGATTGAATTTTGGGCAATTCCACAAGGTTATCTTTGTCCGCCTGTGCCTGGTCGTGCTGATTATTTGCACCATATTGCTGATTTATTGAAAGAAACCAATCGTGGAAAGTTGCCAGACGGTACAAAGGTTAACGTATTAGACATTGGAACTGGTGCAAATTGTATTTATCCAATTGTCGGAAATAGAACGTTTCGTTGGAAATTTGTTGGTAGCGAAGTCGATCCATTAGCGATTAAATGCGCTAACGGAATTGTTAAAACCAATAAGAATATTTCGGATGAGATTGAAATCCGAGAACAAGAGGTGATTACAAATATCTTTCACGGAGTGATTAAACCAACTGATTTCTTTGATTTGACGGTTTGTAATCCGCCATTTTTTGACTCAATCGAAAGTGCAGCGAAGAGCAATAATCGTAAATTGAAAAACTTGAAAATTGAGAGTAGTAATAATGCGCTTAATTTTGGTGGTCAAAATACAGAGTTTTGGACAAAAGGTGGTGAAAAGATGTTTATTCAGAAAATGATTAAGCAAAGTATGGCATTTGGTCAACAAGTACTTTGGTTCACTACTTTGGTTTCTAAGGTTCGTAACCTACCTTATTTGCTCAAATGCTTAGAGCAATCGAACGCTATGAAAGTCAAAACTATTGACATGTCACAGGGTCAGAAAACAAGTCGAATAATTTGTTGGTCGTTCCAATCTAAGAATGAGCAAAAAGCATGGACTAAAAAATGGCAAGACAAAGAAACGGTGAAAGCGCAAGAAAAAAACGCTGCGAAAGGAACTGAAACGGATAAAAAGACTGGAAAGGCTGAAAAGCCTCAAGTAAAAGAGATTGAAAAAAAGACGGAGGAAACGATTGAAAATATAGTATAAATAAGTTTTAAGTTAAACCTATAAGTGAAGAGAAATAAATAAGGTCGAAGTTATTTACTTCTCTTCACTAAGGCTTCAAAAACCTGCGGTATGCATATAAGTATGAAATAGAGAATAGTTTTTATTTCGTTTAAAACTACGTTTACTAAACTTCAAAAGTTTAGTAAACGTGAATCTAAGCTTTTAGAAAAGCAATAAAATATTCGTGTGCATTCCTAAGGCTTCAAAAACCTTATAGGTTTAAAATTATGGTTCTTTGAAAAATCCCGTGATA
>CAZMEH010000760.1:0-3254 GCA_964564885.1 uncultured Saprospiraceae bacterium
TAGCCATATCAATGACTTAAAACGCATTCTATCATTTTGAATATTAACATCTCTTAATTCAGCAATAAATTGATTTATAATGCTATTCTCTTTTGAAAAACTGGTTATCATAAACATTTTTTTTGAACAGAGGAATAATGAAGATTGGATTTTAAGTCATTGATATGGCTAATATAATGATATTTTTAAAAAGAACAATTGAACAAACGAGCAATTGAATAATAGAACAATAGAACAGCCGAATTAAGAATTTTTAGCTCACGAGGCTATGATCGAGTAATAATGAAGTACCTTATCATTATTCTACTTCTTCATTCTATTGTTCAATTATTCGTTTGTTCAGCTGTTCAATTGTTCTCTTAAATCTCTATCGTTTTCCATTTTCCTCTTCTGAACACAATTACAAAGATAATTGTCATTATAACTTCACTAATTACAACTGCCCAGAAAACACCATCTAAGCCCCAAGCCAATTGTTTGGTAAGATAATAAGCTAACGGAATTTGTATGAGCCAAAACGCAATGATATTAACAACTGTTGGTGTTCGAGTATCGCCTGCGCCTCCAAATGCTTGAGAAAGAACCATTGCAAAACCAAAGAAAATATAACCAATCGAGAAAATTCTCAAAGCTTGTGTACCAATTGCAATCACATTTGCATCATCATTAAAAATACCAATTAAGGATTCTGCGAATATGAAATAAAGAACAGAAACCGTAAATAGAAATGCGGCATTTAGATAAGCGGCTCGCCAAACAGAAGTTTCGGCTCGTTCGGGTTGTTCTGCGCCAAGGTTTTGTCCCATCAGCGTTGCGCCTGCGTTGGCAATGCCCCAAGCTGGTAGAATGGTGAAAATAATAATTCTAATTGCTAAACCATACCCATTGACTGCATCCGTTCCAAATTCTGCCACTAATCGCATCAAGAAAATCCAACTAGCTGATGCAATTATATGTTGACCTGCGCCAGTAGAACCGATGTTTAGAATTTTTTTAATTAGAACCCAATTTGCTTTAAATTGTGATTTGGCGAGTTGAATAATTCGTTTGCCATTAAATAAAATATATAACTGAAACAGCACGCCCATTCCTCGACCAAATGTCGTTGCAATTGCTGCACCCATAATACCCATCGCTGGAATTGGTCCAAGTCCGAATATTAAAATTGGGTCAAGAATTATATTCAAAGCATTGGCAATCCAAAGCGAACGCATGGCCATTGTCGCATCTCCAGCACCTCGAAAAACACCATTGAGAATAAATAAAAGCATTATTACAATATTACTTCCTAATAAAATTTGAGTGTACGGAACACCGATTTTAATCACTTCATCGTCTGCGCCCATCATTCGCAATAAGTCTTCGGAAAAGAAAATACCAACTAAAGTGATGAGTATCGAAACAACAAAAGCAACAAGAATCGTTTGTGCTGCGGCTTCGGCTGCTGCTTTATGGTTTTTCTCGCCAACTCGGCGAGCAACCATCGCTGCAGCTGCAATGCTGATACCGATAGCGAGTGCATAAACAATCGTTGAAACAGTCTCTGTCAAAACAACGGTTGCGAAAGCTTCATTGCTGAGCATGCTCACGAAATAAGCATCAACAACGGCAAAAAGCCCTTCACCAAACATTTCTATAATCATTGGAATAGCCAATAGAGCGATTGCTTTATTGACATTTCCAGAGGTAAGGTCAGTTTCAGAGCCTTTTATCGCATCTGAAAGCGTTTGTAGTATTTTTCGTATCATTTGATTTTGATTAGTACTTTTGAATAGCTATTTGATGAGTTCTTTGGAAGGTGCAAGGATAATACTTTCTACTATCTTTTAGTTCCAAGTACTTGTAGAATAAAACCTTTTGGATACTTTTGGGCAATACTTAAAAATGAAATCGACTATGTATCATATAATAGATATTGAAAATTGGAAACGAAAAGCCGCTTTTTTATTCTTTAAAGACTTTGATGACCCGTTTTTTAATGTTTCTGTAAACGTTGATGTTACGAATTTGTATGAAAAATGCAAATCCGAAAAATTATCTTTTACGCTCTCTATGCTTTATTATTCTAATAGAATATTGAATAGTATTCCTGAGTTTAGAATGCGACTGAAAGGCGAAGAAGTGCTTGAATTTGAAAAAATAAATGTGAGCTTTACGGTTTTACATGAAGATAATACCTTCACTTTCTGCTATCTTGATTTTCAAGAGGATTTCAAATCTTTCGTTGAGAATGGTCAGCAAAGAATAGAAGAGGAATTGAAAACGAAGCAATTGGATGGCAAGGCCGATTTGTTAGATACGATTCATTATTCGATTTTGCCCTGGTTGCAATTCACGACTTTCAAGCATGCTCGACGTTTCAATACTGGCGATTCTATTCCGAAAATCACTATTGGAAAGCGTTTTCAAGAAAATGATAAATGGAAAATTCCCATTTCTGTTGAAGTACATCACGCTTTAATGGATGGTTTTCACTTGGGACAGTACTTTCAGAAATGGGAATTGGAAATGGAGGATTTGGTTTAGTAGGATAAGGATTAATCATAAGGAACGCCAGTTATTTGATTGGCGTTCATAAGCTAAAGTAAAAGCTGCTTTAGCTGTCAAACGTCCTTTGTTTAGTTTTAGTTTAGTGAGGTAAAATAACACACAAACAACCAATTTTACTTAAAAAAATGCTTGAAATAAAAACTCGGATTGTAAAAATTAGCCGCAAGGTCTTCTCTCCGAAAGAGTTGATTTGTAGATTTATTACGACTAAAAAATCCAATTAGATTAGTAACCGTGTTCGTTTTGGTGAGTAAATAGGTTTTAAAAGAAGCTGCCAAACGCTCTTGACGTAGTTTTTTTAGAATTTTAGAATCATACTTTTTTAAAAAATCTGCAGAAAAATTATTTGCTTTTATTGCTTCAACGGCATGATTAGCGGCAAAACGCCCCATCGTCATCGAATGACCGACGCCATAACCCGTTATCGGATTAACCGCCATTCCTACTGCGCCCGCTATCATCAAATGGTCTTTGGACAATTCCATTTTTTTTGATGGCAAATGCAAAAACTTCCCTTTTCCCTTCTCTTGTAAAGTCGCATTTTTAAAACGATAATTAACATTTGGATGCTCCACACATTGTTGAAAAAGCTGATTAATATTCCATTTATTCTCCTTTAATGTATCTTCCTTAACCGCCAAACCAACATTGAAATAACCATCGTGCAATGGGAAAATCCAAAAATATCCACCTTTCAAAATATC
>CAZMEH010000761.1:0-3747 GCA_964564885.1 uncultured Saprospiraceae bacterium
TGTAGTTGATAACCAAAGATAGAAAATCCATTAAGGAACGCCAGTTATTTGATTGGCGTTAAGCTATTGTAATTCCAATATTCTGTTCAGCTGAACTTCTTTATCACCTTCTAAACGAATAAAACCGATAAGACTTCGGGTAAAAGTCTTATCGGTTCTATCTATTCCTTAAACAAGCTCAATAATAAAATTTAGCTATTCCTTATTTTTATCTTTATTTCGTTTAAGCAGAATTGGAATATTAACACCTAATGCAATACTTTGCTGTTTTCCTTCATAGTTCATATTATCTATATTTTCATATTCAAAAGTAGCTTCAAACGAATCGGCTGGCGAAAAATAAACCATTCCATAAAATTCTATAAACCTTCCTCTTATTTTAGTTTGATACAATAAGCCTGTATTAAATCCCACGTAGGCAATTTCGGGTTCATTTGTTCTTGCTGGTGCATTGAGGAGCACATCTTCAACAGATAATAATGTACCATCTGTACGTGAAAGAAAATAGCTGCGATTAGAAAAATTGTAAGACCCAAAAATGCCCAAAGCTGGTAACAGCTTATTATTTTCATTCAATGGAATAGCATACAAACCCATCAAACCCACGTCAATTGCCAAAAAACTGTAATCTAAAGTGTTAATCATTAAATCTCCAAATGGAGCTAAATCTTCTGAAGCAAACCGAGTTGTTTTTGCATTTAGTCGGGCATTAACTCGAAACTGAAATGATTTGTCTGAGTTTAGATTAAGAAAGGTATGAATACTATAGTTTGTAAAATTAAAATCTATAGGTTGCAAGTCATTATTGCTAGTGTTATTAGAAACTATTGATTTATTCATATCAAAAGAAGTACCAATACCTAAATAATTTTTGGTCTGAGCAGAAGTAATAGAATAGATAGTGAAAAATAAGAAAACGGATAAAAAATAAGACTTTTTCATATTTATTAATGTTTTAAGTTGCGATATAAATGGTTCTCTAAAAATTATTGTGGAAGTTTCAAGAGACGGCAAACGGCAAACGGTTGACGGCGCACGGCAAGGCGTTTTACTATTACTTTTCTTTGAAAATTACTTTTCTACAATAATTTTCAAAGAACCATATAAATGAGTTACTCATTAAATATAAACATATAATATTAGAAATGTTTAAAAAAATACATCTTTGCTGTAATTTTTCGGAAACGCTTTCGACTAATTTTAAAAAAGCCAATGAATTCAGGAAATATACGAACATACAATTCTCTTCAAAAAGAATATCAGGAACTATTTAACTACCATACGCAACAGGTAGAAATACTTCGCAAAAAATACAATCAATTCGCTTTGGTGCGTTTGTTGACTTTTGTTGTTGGTGTTGGCTTTGCCTTCATCGTTTCCGACTATGGAATTTTGCCAACAATGATTTATTTAGTGGCTTATATCATTGGATTTGGTCGCTTTATGGTTTGGCATCAAGGCATTTCTTACCAACGTCGTCATCATTCGGCATTATTGGATATCAACCAAAATGAGCTGAAATATTTATCAAACGAATACGGTGATTTCGCTGACGGAAAAGAGTTTTTAGATCCGTTGCATTCTTATGCGATTGACTTAGATGTATTTGGAAAGTTTTCTTTGTTTCAATATATTAATCGTGCTTCGACTATTTTAGGAAAGAAGAAATTAGCTGATTATTTTTTGACTACGCCAACATTTGAGGAAATTAAAAACCGTCAAGAAGCAGCGACAGAATTGAGCGAACGTTTGGAATGGAGACAACATTTTCAGGCTTACGGCATCAATACAGAGGATAGTGTAGCAGAAGTTAACTTGATTCGCCGCTGGTTGAATGAACCTAATTTTATTAGCAATAATAAGTTCCTGCGAGCAATCATGATTATTTTACCAATCATTACTTGGATTCTAATCATCTTATCTTTTGCATTTATTTCTTATAAAATTGCGCTGGTCGCCGCTGCTGTTCAGTTGGTTATACTTAGAAAATTTAGACAAAAAATCAATGAAACGCATCAATACACCACTAATGCGGATAAGATTTTAAAGAAGTATGCTCGCATCATTGAACACATTGAGAAAGAAGATTTTCAATCAGAAAAGCTAAAGCAATTGCACCTTAACTTTTCTAACGAAGACCTTTCTGCATCAAAATCATTAAAACAATTGTCGTATAGAATTGGTCAATTGAATGTTCGTTACAATGTTTTTGCGCTTTTATTGAGCGTAACGGTGCTTTGGGATTTTCAATGGGTGTTGAAATTGGAGCAATGGAAAGAAAAGTATAAACTCTTATTGCCAAAATGGTTTGACGCTTTAGAGGAATTTGAAGCGATGAATTCATTGGCGACGTTACATTATAATCATCCTGATTGGGTTTTTCCAGATATTCAACCTGATAGCGAAGTCTTTGAAGGTGAAGGAATGGGACATCCGTTAATTAATCACGAGAAGCGAATTTCTAATAATTTGGCATTGCCAAATAAAGGTCATATTAAACTGATTACTGGCTCAAATATGGCTGGTAAAAGTACATTCTTAAGAGCTGTTGGTGTCAACATTATGATGGCTATGATGGGCGCACCTGTTTGCTGTAAGCGTTTTCAATTGCCAATTTTAGAAGTTTACACCAGTATGCGAACGCAAGATGTTTTACACGAAAGTACTTCTTCTTTTTATGCGGAATTGAAGCGTTTGAAAGTCATCATCGAAGCGGTAGAAAGTAAGCCAAATGTGTTTTTATTGTTGGATGAAATCTTAAAAGGAACAAATTCGAAGGATAGACACAAAGGCGCAAAGGCGTTGATTCTGCAGTTGATTAAGACGGAAGGAATGGGTTTGATTGCGACGCACGATTTGGAATTGGGCGTGTTAGAATCGGATTATAAAGATGATATTGAGAATCTTTGTATGGAAGTGGAAGTGAGAGAACAGGAATTGATTTTTGATTATACGATTAAAAAAGGCGTTAGTCAGAGTTTTAATGCGACTTATTTGATGCGTAATATGGGTATTCGAATTGAGTAGTTTTTTTAGAAAAGAGAACAAGTATTAAGTATATTGTAAATAAGATTTATAATCAGACTATTGTACAAAATGAAAAGATTGAACACGGAGGCAAAAAGACACAGAGTTAATTTTTCTCCGTGTCCTTGTGTCTCCGTATTTTTAAATAAAAATGTAGAATAGTATGATTTATAATATACTTAATATCGCAATAATTATTCCAGCTATGATTAAAATTAAAAGAGGAAATACAAAGGCTTGTGCTACTTTTATTCTACCAACGTCTGAATAAGAGTTATCATATTCTTTTTGTAGAATTTCCTGTCTTTTTTCCTTGTTTCTATATCTAAAGAATAAATATACTCTTCCTATACCATAACAAAATATTTCAAATATTAAATCACCCATTTTTCTATTTTTTTAATAAAACATGACTTATTGCGACTGCATAGACATCACCTTTTCAAGCATTTGACGATAGCGTTCACCGTTCAAATACATATCTCTTGCGCTGTTGACCATTGCGTCTGTCAGGTTATCGCCAACAATAATAGCATCATTTACAGAAAGCGCAACAATAGTTCCTTTACCAAAATAAGCGCCTTGATTACCAATCATTTCGCCATCTTTCAAAAAGGTATTATAACACATAATCGGATGCTGATCTGGACTATACAAATAGCTTTTCAAAGCCTGTTCGCCTTCTTTTTCTAAGATAACCACGATTTTTACTAATTCAAC
>CAZMEH010000762.1:0-1665 GCA_964564885.1 uncultured Saprospiraceae bacterium
AATACAAGCATCCAAAATAGTTTCTTTATCCTCTAAAACCACCTTGTGCGTAGCACCATCTAAATGGACTGTAACCGCTTGACCATCAGTCGAAGCAGCGTCTGATTCTCCGTTAGGAAGACTAGAAGTGAAACGTTCCGCATAAATATTTTTAGCTGCAACACCGCTTTCTTGAAGCGTGCTTTCCACTACGTCCATCATGTTGTTTGGTCCACAAACAAAATATTCAACTTCCTTGTAATGACCTGTATGTTCCGCAAGAAAACGCATCACATTTTTGCTATCAATACGACCAATTTTGCCTGACCAGCTGATGTTTCCTTTTTTGAATAAACCGCTCAGACCTTTTGGTTTGTCTTTTTTTGGTTGACTCAAAATATTTTCAGCAATGAATTGACCTCGATACTTTTTCTCTAGTTCATCGAATTCATTTTTGAAAATAATAGAAGCTTCGTTTCTGTTACCATACAACAAGAAAACAGAACTTTGAGGTTCCGCTTCAAGTGTTGTTTTGATAATAGACATCAAAGGCGTGATTCCACTTCCTGCACCAAAAAGGTAATAGGTTTTGCGGTTTTCAGGATTCAATTCTGTGAAGAAACGACCTTGTGGCGGCATCACCTCAACCGTATCACCAACTTTGATTTTATCGGCAATATAATTAGAAACCTTACCTTTTTCAACACGCTTGACGCTGACCTTAAGGTTTTTTTCAATCGGCGAACTTGACATAGAATATGCCCTGCGTTCGTCGCTACCTTTGATATCAAACCGCAATGTCAAGTATTGACCTTGCTTATATTGGAAAGTTTCTTTTAACTCGTTCGGAACTTCAAAAACTAATGAAACAGTGTCTTTGGTTTCTTGAATTACATCGCTTACTTTCAGCGCATGAAAATTTTTACTCATTCTTATTGTCTTTTTTAAAAATACCTTGACGCTTTAGTTTAAAATAATTATCAACAGCTTTTTGCAAAGTTAAATTATTGTCAATCAAAAACTGCGGGTTTGAAAGCCCAATGATAAAAATTTTATCTGTAATAGCTAACCAAGTTGGGTCAAAATCGTTCAAAAAACCTTTGTCAATGCCTTCTTGATAAAATGTTTTTGCTCGTTCCGCTGCAAAATATTGCAAAGACATGACTTGCTCCCACATCTCGGGATACATTTCTCGAAGGTCAAGCAGAAATTGATTGGAAATGCCTGCTAAATGTAAAGAAGCATTTTTGATAGAATTATGATAACGAGTCATGTAAGACACGTTTTGGTCTTCAACAAATTCCTCAAAAGCAGCAATTTCTATAATTTTCGTACGAACGACTTCTTCTAAAATTTCAGTTTGAGAAGTAAAGTGCTTGTATATCGTAGCTTTGCTAACGCCCAATACTTTTGAAATCTCGCTCATGGTGAACTTCCTCAACCCATTTTCCATATAAACAGGTATGAGTTCGGCTATCCATTTTGCTCGAATAGATGGATCGTTAATACGTTTTTTTTCAACTGGTTTTCTTCCCATTCCATAAAATTACTATTTTGTATTCAATTTTATTAGAAAAAAAGGTACTTTTATTAAGTAAACTACTAATAGTTCATCTTTCTGCTCTTTGTTTAGAAGTCTTCAGAAAAAGAATAGAATCTTATGGTTCTTTGAAAAATCCCGTGATA
>CAZMEH010000763.1:0-4508 GCA_964564885.1 uncultured Saprospiraceae bacterium
GAATGTCCGTATTACTTACTCAACTCAAATAAAATATCCATTTTCAAATCATTCTGTATCAAATATTTATACTGATTATCGGCAACGCCATAAGTTGTAATCATCGTCAAGAAAATAGATTTCTTCGATTTCGTTTTTTCTCTGAATGAACCTATTTTATTTCTGAGATTAGCAGCATAAGATTTGTTGATTGAAAACTCTTGGATTGAAAACTTCATTTCACACAAATTAATCACTTGGTCTTTTCGATCTATTAACAAATCAATTTGTGCCGTTTCAGATTGCCAAGTTGCTACCGATGTTTGCACACCGCTAATACCTAACGCTTGTTTGATATTTGGAATGTGATGCAAACAAACCATTTCAAAAGCATAGCCGCTCCAAGCATTAAACTTTGGTGTGTTCAATAAATTTATCCAAAAATGCTCGTCATCTGAACTTGATTTCTTTATAAAATTCAAATAAAACAAAGAATACAAATCAATCAATTGATATAGGTTCTCTTTTCCTTTCTTGGAAAATGACTGATAGCGACGAATGAAACTACTTTCTTCTAATTCTTTGAGAATACGAGTAAGGCTGCCGCCATTAGGTAATTTTGAAATCTTTAAAATTTCTACTCTTGTTAATCCTTTATTTTTTTGGGCAAGTGCTTCAATCACTGCAATATGTCTTTCATATTTATTAAATAAGGAAGCATACAAATTATCGTATTCCGTTCTAAAAGGCGCATTTCTTTCAAAACATAATTCATTGATGTTTTGCATCGCACTCCAGCCTTTTTTGACTTTTTCTAAATAAAATGGAATACCGCCAAATACCATATATAATAACACGATTTGATATTTATCATAATTCAAACCATTGTATGCTAGGAATTGCTCCGTTTCTTTAAGATTAAATGGTTCAAGTTTTATTCTTTCCGTTACTCGGTTGTGCAAACCGCCTTTATTATTCAATAAATGATTGACCATCCATGAAGCTGCCGAACCACAAACAATCAGCAAAATGTCATTTCGAGCACTCGCCCAACCATTCCAAAAATGCTCTAAGCCAGATAAAAAATTAGAATTTCGTGTATCTACCCACGGTAATTCATCAATAAAAATGACTTTCTTCTCATTTTTAGGTGATTTTTCTAATGCGGCCATTAATTGACGAAAAGCCGTAAACCAGTTTTCCGTAGGTAAAACTGCTTCTGATGTTGGAAAGTATTTTGTTAATTCGGCATGAAATAAGCTTAATTGCTGTTGCATCGTTGCATTTGCGATACCGGTGAGTTGAAATGAAAATTGATTATTAAATGCCTTTCTAACCAGAAAAGTTTTACCAACTCTTCTACGTCCATAAAGTGCTACAAATTCAGATTTTTTTGAAGAAAAAGCCCTTTTTAAAATATCTTTTTCTTTCTGACGACCAATTAGATTATTCATACTTCATGTTCAATTTGGCTATAAGTATAGTAAAAAATATAGTTTTAGCCAAATCAAAACTTCAATTTGGCTAAAACTCGTATTTTTAAATACTTATAGCCAGGTATAAATCGAATTGAATTGAACTAAAACAAACCAAAAGTGTAACCTTTAGACAACTCAAAACGACTTACCATAAAAATATTTGAAACAGATAAAAAATACAATCGTAAGTCAGAAATCTAAAATCATAAATAAACAATACACATTCTTATATATAAATTCGTTTCTCTTGTAGATTAAAATTTACAAATACGAAATATTTACAGATTTTTGAAGTATTATTAGTCGTTAAGCTAGGTATCCGATACCTAAAAACTGAAAAAACAGCAAAGTGAAAAAAGCTATAAAATTTCTACTATTACCATTATTACTGATTATTGGTTTTAGTTCACAAACTTCTGCGCAAAGCATTACGGGAAAAATCTTCAATGAAAATGGAGAATCAATTCCTTACGCCAACATTTTTGTAAGAGAAGCACAGACAGGTACGAACTCCGATGAGGAAGGCAAGTATTTTATGACTTTACCTACGGGTGGTGAATATGAAATTGTCTTTTCTAGTATTGGTTATGAAAGTAAATCAATGGAAATCGTTGTCGGCGATGTTGAAGTTCGATTAGATATTCGATTAAATAGTTCTTCGATTGATATGAATGAAATCGTCATTAAAGCATCGAAGAAAGACTCGGCTTATATTTTGATTAAAAATGTCATTGATAACAAAAAAAGCTATTTGGCTTCTGTTAAAAGTTTCAAAAGTGATGTTTATGTCAAGGCGATTGAGTTGATTGACAATCAAAAAAAGCCAAAAGAAGGCAAGGAGGATAAAAATGAAGACATTGATAAATTAGAAGGTGACGAACCAGTGGAAATTGACCCATTTGCAGAGCAAAATGAAGCAAATCAAAAACTGCTTTCTTCGCTCAATATGGTCGAAATGAACTTAGTTTTGAATTATCAATTTCCAAAAAAATACAAAGAAGAACGTTCAGCTTATGAAAAATCAGGAAGCGATAGAGGTTTATTTATTCCATTGTTTGAAGAAGCAGATTTCAACTTTTATAGAAATATGGTTCGCTTAGATGGTATTGCTGAAACGCCAGTTATCTCTCCGATTAGCACAACTTCTATTTTATCTTACAAATATAAATTGATAGAAACCCGCAATGAAGGCGGGCAAATTGTTTATAAAATCAAAGTAATTCCTCGTAAATCAGGTAATGCGACTTGTAAAGGCTATATCTATATTAATGAAGGAGTTTGGAATATCAATCGTTTGGATTTGGAAATTCATAAAGGCGGATTAAGGATATATGATGCTTTTCGACTTAAAATTGACTATCAACAAATAGATGATACGCTTTGGATTCCAACACGTCGAGAGTTTATTTACGAAACCAAACAAGGGCGTTTCAAAACTTACAAGGGCAGTACGGTGATGAAGTATTCTAATTATCAGAATAATTATGAGTTTCCACCAAAGTTCTTTAGTAATGAAGTGGTGCGTTATGAAAAAGACGCTTATGATAAAGATACCACCTATTGGAATCAGAATAGAGCGGAGCCGTTAAAGGCGGAGGAAGCGAAGGTTGTTTTCTTGCGAGATAGTATTAGTGCGATTTTGAATAGTGATGAATATAAAGATAGTATCACGGCAGCATATAATAAAATCACTTTCCTTGATATTCTTTGGGATGGCGTTGGTTTTCGTGATAATAAAAAACAAACGAGCTGGTATGTTGGGCCAATTCCATCATTATTAAATTATGATGTCGTTGGAGGTTTGCGAATAAGTCCGTTCCTTTTCCATTCTAAACGTTGGAAAGAAACAGGCAAACGGATGAACGCATCTGGAAATGTCAGTTATGGAATCAGAAATAAAGATATGCAAGGAAACTTACGCAGTTGGTTTTTGTACAATCCGCATAAACTGGCTTCGGTTCGTTTTGGTGTCGGTCGAAATTATCGTTCTATCAACCGCTATGACGCATTTTTAAATCAATTAAGTATTTCTAATTATATTTTAAATGAAGAAATTTATGGTAGCCATCGTTTTGAAGTCTTCAATGGTTTGTATTTAAGTACAGGTTTTTCTTTCAACAATCGTCGTTCGATTGCAGATATTGATGCAAGTTCCGCTTTGGCAAATTTGATTGAAAATATAACCAATAGTGATGAAGAACCGATTGCTTTTGAACCTTATAAAGCATTAATTACGGATATCAGTTTATCTTATACGCCATTCCAAAAATACATGACGCAACCTAAAAATAAGGTTATTTTAGGAAGTGACTTTCCAACAATCACGCTGAAGCATCGTAAAGGTTGGAATGGTGCATTTGAAAGTTCTGTAGATTTCGATTATGTCGAAATTAGCTTACGACATGATTTGATACTTGGTCAATTTGGTAACTCAAAGTATTCTGCAAGAGTGGGTACTTTTGTTTCTGATGATGAGTTGAAATTCATTGATTTGAAACGTTTCCGCCAATCTGACCCGTTTTTATATTCTGACCCGCTGAATTCTTTTCAAGCGTTGGATACTTCGATTGCGACTTCAAAACCGTTTTTTGAATTTCATTATATTCATCATTTCAATGGCGCATTGGTGAATAATATACCACTTATTAAAAAGACAAATGTTCGTTTTGTCGTCGGTGGCGGTTTGATGTATATTCAAGAAAATAATCTTCGCCATGAGGAAGTATTTGCAGGAGTTGAACGTGTGTTCAAGTTAGGTGCAAGACGTAGAATGCGTATCGGTTTGTATGGTGTAGTGGCTAATAGCAATTATGCGCCTCCACATACGGAGTATAAAATTTCGTTTGATATTATTGATACTTGGAAGAAAGATTGGAGTTTTTAGAAAAAAAAAGAGCGACCTAATTAGACCGCTCGGAACACATATAAAAAAGGAAATTAACTATAAGGAGTAGTGGTAGCTACTCTTTATTTTTTTGCTTCTTACGGAATAAATTGATTTGTTAAATAATACGCTCTTTCTCACGCTGGTCTTTGATGATTTTCTAAAAA
>CAZMEH010000764.1:0-2228 GCA_964564885.1 uncultured Saprospiraceae bacterium
CATAATAATTTAACCGTTGACAAAGGTTCGTAATTCTTAATTAATATTCAAGCGGTTTGATGATTTCGCCAGAGTTTGCGCCGACCATTACAGTCGAATCATCATCAAAAGTCAGTAACCAAATAGGTTCTTTGTCGAATGGTGTTAATGGAAAATAAAGCTGATAATGATTGCAAATAGTATTTTCTTTATCTTTAGAAGCAACTCTATAAACAGCATCTAATTCTAATTCCACTGAATCAAAAGAACGATAACCAAACGGTAATTGACATTCTTCAATAGTTGGCTTTTCTTCTTTGATTTGTGCTATTTTGTGATAAACTTCAATTTCCTTACTCGTTGCTCTAGCAATTACATCCCAAGCGTTGATTTGATTATCTTCGGTTTGAATATTCAAGGTTAGAATACCATCCAGTTTTGATTTATTTGGTAAAAATTGCGCACAATTATCCTTGATTGACTGAAAAGTAACAACCTCAGAATATTTACTCATAGCTCCATAGGGCTTTTTATTACAATTAAAATTAAAATGAAGCAATTTTGATAAGAACATAATTAGTATTAGGTATTTTAAATTTATCATTATTTCTGATTACAATGTTACTTGATATATCTATTTAGACTTAATAAAGTATATTAAGTCATCTAATAATCCTAAGAAATCCAAGTAATTATCTAAAATACAAAACAAATTCAAGTTTTTATCATTTATATATTGGTAAACTCTATTAATTCAATAGTACATGAAAGGCAAAACACATCCGTTATCTATTATTTTTGGAATCATTTTAATTGTACTTGGTGTATTTGCTATGCAAGTTGCATTTTTAAGGATTGAAACCATCATTCATGATTTCTCTTATATTTTATTAAATGTATTTTTTGTACTTTTTGTGTTTGGATTGACCTTTATTTGGGTTGGATTAGCTAAATTTCAATCAATTTCATTTGTAGAAAACACTTTAGTGAAAAAGTATTGCTTCGGATTGATTAAAAAAAATTATTATTTAACTGAAGAAAGTTATTATTCTATTTATGTAACAGATTACTTTTTATTCAAAAATAAAGTCATCATTATTGAAAACCAAGCACATCAACAAATATATTTCTCTAGTTTAAACATTCTAAACTTCAACCAAATTCAAAATTATATTAAAGATAAACTCGCAAAAGAAGAAATAAAATTCCGAATAAATCAAAGTGATGAAGTTTTAATATACAGTCAATTTACATTATTTCTTTGGCTAATTATTTCTAGCCTATTTAATCTGACCTTCTAATATAGAATTCTGCCAGCTGAAACATTGAAGTATCAATCATTCTAGTACATTTCTATTCAGATAGGTTTAGCATTTTTTAAAAAAAATCATTTTTTGTTTAAGCATAAAAACACTACATTTGCAGTCTCTAATAATTACCCTGTTATTGAACTTCTTTGGATAAAAAATTCCTTAGATGTTAATTTTAGTCAAAAAAATATAAATAAAATCGCTAATCAATAAAGTGATTTTCATACATATTAGGTCGCATTGCTACAAATTATCTATTTTATTCTATTTATTCGGATTAGATTTATTAAGAACGCTTATTTTATCCCTTCTTTAATGCTCTAATCCAATTTATTCGCAATATTACCTTTAAGGTTCCAAATTTTTGAATAAACGAATTGTATAATTCGTTTAGAATCTTTTGCATTAGTAACAACTTTTTAAAAAAATATAATCAGCTACATGAGAGAAGGAAAAGTAAAATGGTTTGATAAAGATAGAGGATATGGATTTATCCGACCATTTAAGAAAGGACCAGATGTGTTTGTTCACATCACAGATGTTAAATTATCTGGTTATGAAAATCTTGAGAAAGGTGACTTTGTAGAATACATTCTTCAGCAAGGAAACGATGGTAAAGATAGAGCAACTGAAATCGCAATATTCGAATACGAATATGTTGATGAAGATGCAGATACAGATGCAAAAGCTGAAACAACAACTGATGCAAAAGCTAAAACAACTGATGCAAAAGCTGAAACAACAACTGAATCAACAGCTGAAGTAAAGACAGAGACGGAGCCAAAAATTGAAGCAAAGATTGAGGCAGAACCAAAAGCAGCAGAGTAATCAAAATAACTACCTTTGAATATGTTGACAAATAATAGCTAGTTCTATTGTTTAAAAACCAATCAAAATTAATATTTGTACTAAGTAATTTTGTTTGGTTTTAAGTTTGTA
>CAZMEH010000765.1:0-2527 GCA_964564885.1 uncultured Saprospiraceae bacterium
TTAAGATTACTCACCTTTGAATGGAAAAGATTAAATAGTATAACGTAATCAGTATCTGAAATTTGTCAAAAGTAGCCGTAACCATTCTTTTTTGCTGTTTTCCGGCCTTACCGGAAATCGCCTAACTACGCCTCGTAGTTCAGCGAACTATACTCACGAGGCGAAGACCGAGTAATAGCAAAAAAGAATGAGTGAAGGCGTAATTTGACGGCTTTTTGCTTCTTTTTAGCCGGAAAAAGATCATGCTAACTCTACGCAATATGAGTTCTCTAATTATACTTTGCGTGACATCAGTTAATAAGTTAAAAAAAAATGTACTCTAAAATTAGAAAGCTCGACTTGTCTACAATAGATACTACTTATTCTGATACAGAAAATAAAAACGAGGTATATAGCCTGTATATGAATCTATTTAAAAAACTACCTATGCAGCGACAAGAGTTACTCAATCTTTATTTAGATGGCTACAGTATGAAGGAGATTACTAAAATAATAGATTTGAAAAATGAAAATTATACCAGAAAGTTTAAATATCAATGCAAGCAACAATTAAAACAGTTGATTCGTCAAGATAAACGATACCATATAATCACGTGGTCATAGAGTAAGTTTTATACTTACTCCATTTTTTCTTTGAAATACGTTCCGCAGTTCTCCTCAACTATTAGAACAAATAGTCAAATTATTCATAGTTATCTTCTTTCCTACTTAGGATTGTTCCTCATAAAACAAACACTTGGTTCAAATTTTATGACATATTTATCTATTCAATATTCGATTCAGAATCGATAATGTTTCATTATTATCAATAGATTTTGTTTTTTTGCAGTAGTTATTTAAAAGAAGCTATCCTCTTTAAAGTAACTATACATAATTAAGAAAATAAGAATAGAATGATAAATATTCCTTTGTTATCAAGAATTTGTAAAGCACCAGGTGCGCCAGGATTTGAACAACGCATTCGAGCGTTAGTGATGGAAGAAGTGAAAGACTTAGTCGATGATATGTACACCGACTCGATGGGAAATGTCATTGCCGTTAAAAAAGGTAAAGGCGACAAACGAGTGATGATTGGTGCGCATATGGATGAGATTGGCTTTATTGTTACTCATGTTGATGAGTATGGCTTTGTGCGTTTTCATACGCTTGGCGGTTTTGATCCAAAGACTTTGACTGCTCAACGTGTTATTATTCATGGGAAAGAAGATATTATTGGTGTGATGGGTTCTAAACCTGTTCATTTGATGTCTCTTGAAGAACGCCGTAAAGGAGTTAAAATTCAAGATTTCTTTATAGATACAGGTCGTTCAAAAGAAGAAGTTGACGCATTGATTGAAGTCGGAAACCCAATTACTAGAGAACGAGGATTGATAGAAATGGGTGATTGTATTAATTGTAAATCATTGGATAATCGTATTTCTGTTTATATTTTATTGGAAACACTTCGTACGTTGAAAGATAAAGAAGTGCCGTATGATATTTATGGTGTTTTTACGGTTCAAGAAGAAATTGGAATTAGAGGTGCGGCAGTAGCTGCTCAACACATCAATCCAGATTTTGGGTTTGGTTTAGATACTACAATCGCATTTGACGTACCTGGTTCTCAGCCGCATGAGCAGATTACTGCTTTGGGTAAAGGTGCTGCGATTAAAATCATGGACGGAAGAACGGTTTGTGATTATAGAATGGTTTCTTATTTGAAGGAATTGGCTAACCTGTACGATATCAAATGGCAGCCAGAGGTTTTGCCTGCTGGCGGAACAGATACGGAAGGTATTCAGCGTCGTGGTAAAAATGGTTCGATTGCTGGTGCTATTTCAATTCCGACTCGTCATATTCATCAAGTGATTGAAATGGTTCATAAGCAAGATGTGCTAGATTGTATTGAATTATTAACGGTTTCATTACAAAAACTGGATACTTACGACTGGAGTTTTAAATAAATAATTAGATCGCTTCGCTGAGAGAAGAGAGATCATTCGTTGCACTCATTGTCAGAAGTCAGATTCACAAATTAATGCATTTAATTGTATGCTTACTTGAGTATCTGACAGCAAGCGAATGATCTGATCGCTGACTTCTAATCAAAGAATTATGTGGATAAAAAAAGACGATAAATTAAATAGAACATATCAGTTCAAGGACTTTATGGAAGCGTTCAGCTTTATGACAGAAGTCGCTTTTCATGCGGAGAAGCAAGATCATCACCCTAATTGGAGTAATGTTTATAATATAGTAAAGCTTGAATTGAACACGCATGACGCTGGAGATATTGTCACGGATAAAGACTATGCTTTGGCAGAGGTGATTGAGAGTATTTATGAAAAATATCAGTAGATATTTTTTTATAAAAAACTGAAACCTTATAGGTCTTGAAGCCTATAAGGTTTAGGTGTTATGTTTTTTTCATACAACTGTACATAATGAACTTGTTTAAAAACTCACTGCTAATCTCTTGACAAACGCTTGATTTTCAATAGTTTTAGCATGAATTCTTAAACAAGTTCAATGAAAAAATTAAACACGG
>CAZMEH010000766.1:0-2621 GCA_964564885.1 uncultured Saprospiraceae bacterium
TATAGAATGTTCAATAACTAAAAGGATTATGGTTCTTTGAAAAATCCCGTGATTTTCGATAATTCTTATAAAAATCATGAAATAGTTACGAAGTAGGCAGCCTGCCCCGTAACTAGAATTAGACTAAGATTTGTATTTAGCGTTTTTCCACGGAATTTTTCAAAGAACCAAGATTATGAAGCTATTCAAAACCAATCTCCATTCTATAAAGTTAAAAGTATGAATTTTTAGAAAAAAATAAGTTTAATTTTATAAGGTTTTTTGATATTTCTTACTCTTTCGTCCAATGTGGTCACGACTCATTGTTCTAACTGACTGAAAAACAATGGGTCTTGACCACATTAGATAACAGAAATATTCATTTTCCCAAAAAATATCGTTCGTTCCGATAGCTATCTGAACGAACGAGTGATTATCAAAAAAACTTTTATAAAATCAAAATATCCATGCTTAATTTTCCTTAGTTAAAGCCAAAAAAAACAGGGATTATTAAAAAGTATAAAGGTATTATCATTCAAAAGGCTATTCCCAATGAGAATAAATTAAAATGATTAACGTTTTTTTTGGAAATAAAATCAGTTTTCTTTTGAATTCGTATCTTATTAACTAAATTTGCTGAGTAAAATATTTCTAGAGAAAATAAGTAAGAAGTGGATTTCGAGAGGAAAAGAAAATTTGAGAGTGTATATTCTAATAAAGTACGTGCTGGACGCAGAAGGACGTATTTTTTTGATGTACGCAAGACGAAGGGCAATGATTACTATCTGACTATAACAGAAAGTAAGAAACGGTTTGATGGAGATGGATACGAAAGACACAAAATCTTTTTATACAAAGAGGATTTTAATCGTTTTTTAGAAGGTCTTAATGAAACAGTTGATCATGTCAAGAACGATTTGATGCCAGATTACGATTACGATGAGTATACTCGTCGTCATCTAGAGTATCAAGAGCAGGATGATAATAAGAACGAAGATACCGAAGCAAAGGATGAGTTGCAAGAAATTATTCAAAGTGAAATCCCTAAAAAAGATTACACCATTGAAGAAGAAGATTTATCTTGGTAAGATATAATTTTAGATTTTAGCCTGCCTAACGGCAGACAGGATTTACGATTTTAGATTTGCCTATTGTAAGCAGGTCGTTAATAATTCGTGATTCTATCATTATAGAAATAAAAACTTGTTTAAGAGTATTTACTCTCGAACAAGTTTTTTTTGTTAAAATAGAATAGAGAAGCGAGAATAGGAAATGGACGAAGTTGTTAAAATCAATTTCTAATTAAATCTCTGTTCTCGCTTCTCTGTTCTCGCTTCTTAATAATCCAATGAAAATTCTAATCGTTGCCTATCAATTTTGTCCAAGAGGTCAAGTCGGCACTCGCCGATGGTCTAAGTTTGCTAAGTATTTGGCTGCAAAAGGCTATGAAGTTCATGTCATTTGTGCGAAATATCCAAACAAGGACAAAGTGAATTGGTGTCATGATGTAGAAAATAATCCTAATATTAAAATTCATCGCTTACCGAGTAAGTATCCTACTTTTGTGCTGTCGCCAAATCGAACCTTCAAAGTAAAACTAGCGGACAGGATTTTAAAACATTCTACGCATTATCTGGATATTGCTCAACAATGGGGCAAGGTTTTGATTCCTTTTGCGATCCAATTGATTAAAAAAGAGCAGATTAAGAATGTCTTCGTTACTGCTGCGCCATTTACACCCATGATTTTTATGGCACAGGTCAAAAAAGAACTGGATGACAATATTAATTTAGTCCTTGACTTACGTGATCCGTGGGAATTTTATTTGAATAGTGGGAAGGAATGGTTTGATAATTGGCGCAAAAAAGTAGCACATAAAAATGAAGCATTTGCTTTTGATATGGCAGATAAGGTCATTTTTATTTCGGACTTGTTCAAAAAAGAATACACCGAACGCCATCCGACGCTGGCACAAAAATTTGAAGTCGTTCACAATGGTTTTGATATTCAGGATTTCCAATCGGTTGACTCCTCTCCTATCAGCAATTTCCAAATGGTTTATCTCGGTTCGCTAATGACGGAACGAGTGGAAGCTTTGATTGTATTAGCAAAAGCGATTCACGAACTGAACGATGAATACATTAATGAGAATCTAAAAATCAATCTTTATAGCCATAATTTCGTTAGACCAAAACTAGGTGATAGCGCATTGCAAGCGACTTTTGATAGACATATGCTTTTAAAGGAAACAGTTTCTGTAAGTGAAGTGCCAAACATATTAGCGAAGCATGAATATTGTTTGACTATCAATGCAAAGGCTCATGCGAATGCTTTTGGTGTCAAAACATTCGACTATATGGGATTGAATAAGAAAATATTCTTGATTGGTCCAGAAGGCGACTTACCAAAGGTTTTGAAAGCAGCAAATCAATATGTGGCGGATTATGATATGGAGAATATTAAAACCGTTTTATTGAGAATGAAAGAAGATGCTATTAATAATATAGCTGTTTCTGTAAATCAATATCAGCAATTTGAGTTGGAGCATTTGACCAATAAATTAACGCAATTTATTGTGTGATTTTCAAAGTATTTAAGGTAACAGAGAATATATATTCTCTGTTACCTTAAATACTTTGAAA
>CAZMEH010000767.1:0-3376 GCA_964564885.1 uncultured Saprospiraceae bacterium
CTAGGTGCGGATGAAGAGTGGATGTATCAAGCTTTTAAAGGAACTAAGTGGCAAAATATCAAAAAAGAGATCAATAGGAAATACCTAATAAATTCTTATAGAGTGCTCTTGACTAGAGCTAGACAAGGAATGATTATTTTTATTCCAAAAGGTAATAATTTCGATCAGACTAGAAAAAATGAATACTACGACTATACTTTTAATTACTTAAAAGAGATAGGAATCAATGAAATAAAAACACTGTAGATAATAAAAGTAATATTTCTTCGGAATGGTATAAGTCACATTCCGAAGAGATATTCGTCTACTGTCAAGGCGAAGCCGTCCGTCAACCGTCTACAACCCAGTATCAACAAACGGCAAAAATCCAAACCTTCCGAGAATCGAGAGGAAAACGCCCCAGCATCCACCGACAATAGAGAAATCTAGAATAGTTATCCAAAATTTTAATTCAGGGTTAAACAAACCAATCAACAATCCATAAACACCACAAGTCAACGCTGCATAAGTAATCAATCGCCATCTATCTGGCGGCATTTGGATTTGTGTTGGTGCGTCCATCTTACTATTTCCCAAAGTCAAAATTTGTACAATTACCCACATCAAAATTCGCAATACGCCAAGTCCTTGCCATGCAATCATTCCAACTAAAAAGCTAACTAAAAACATCGAAATCGCTGCTATATTAACGTGAAGCTTGGTATAAGCATCTTTTATCATTTCATTGACAATAATGTGTCCTAGCAGCATGCTCCCAAAAAGAATAAAAATGACTGTGATGATTAATTTTAAAAAATGCTTACTTGATTTTCCGAACATTGATTGGTTGTTGTAATTGAGAATATACTTGGCTCTAAAATTAATAAATGTGTTTTAATTTTAGCCTTTATTCAAGAAATAAAGAACTATTTAATTTCATTTTCAGTTTTCAGTTTTCAACTCTCCATTATTTAATCTTGGTTAAACTTCAAGAAAGTTATAAATTGTATCATTAATTAGCTTTGCAATCTAAAATCGTAAATGCTATCTGTCGTCAGGCAGGCTACAATCGTAAATACACTCAATGCTTACATTCTTAAAAAATACCAATCGACTTGATTTATTAAAAATCACTATTGGAATAGCTTTAGTTATTCAAGTATTGATTTCTTATCCCTTGTGGCTAACGACTGCTAGAACCTTTCCTTTTGTTCCAATTATCGGTAACTCTACCATGGAAGCGAGTGATTTTATACATTGGCTACTATTTTTAACGGTTTTAGGCGGTTCACTTTCCATCGTTATTTTTTATAAAAAAAAGCTATTCACTTATTTGCTTATCGGAGTTTTGATATTAATGATGTTGTTAGATGCAACAAGAATACAAGCTTGGACTTATCAATATTTGTTAATGCTTTTGGTACTCGGATTGTATGCTTTTTCGTCAATTCCCAAAAAGAAACCAATAGAAATAAGTCAACCAGAATCTAGAAAATCCAAAAAGGCGAAGAAAAAACAAGCGCAAAAGAAAGCCATTCAAAAATCAGTTCAGCCAAAGGTTATTTCAAAAGTGGAAGCACCAGAAAAGAAAGAATTATATTCCTATTTCTTATTGACGTTGCAGTTAATTTTGATTCTCACCTACCTCTGGAGCGGCATGCAAAAGCTAAATATCTACTTTGCAAATGATGTTTTTCCTTGGTTAATGACGTCTTTTTCGTTTCTTGAACCATTGGGCGAATTTGCATATTTAGGCTATGCTGTTGCAATAATGGAAGCTTTGCTCGGCGTTGGTTTGTTCTTTTTTAGAACACGAAAAATTACCATTTGGGCGGCTACGGCTTTTCATCTTATCATCATTATATTCTTGGCTGGGCTAAAATGGAACTACGTCGTTTGGGCTTGGAACATAGCGATGATTGCTTTCAATTGGATACTTTTCTCAGATAAAGCGGTATTTAAAAATAGTTCTAACGTCTCTTTCGGATTATTAAAAGGCATTTTCAAAACCAAGAAAAGTGCTACTGCTGCTTTTAGTTTGGTGATTATTCTATTTGGAATAATGCCTTTATTCAACTTCTTTGGACATTGGGACGAACAACTTTCTTTGAAAATGTACGCTGGCGCAAGTAGTGAAGCTTTATTTTATTTCAATGATGAGGATTTAGAATGTGTTCCAACGGTGCATTTGAAAAAAGTCTACGAAGGTATTTATAGCGAAGAATCCAGAATTGATATGGATGATTGGGCGTTTGATGAATTGACTGTTCCTGCTTATGGCGGAAATTGGGCGTACAAACGGGCTGGTTATGAGTTCTGTACATGCTTAGAAGAGAAAGGTTTAGCAGGTATTGAGATTTTTAACGTCAATCGTTGGAACAGGAGAACAGATACGGAGATTCTGCCTTGTAATAAGTTGATTAAGCAGTTTGAATGATTAGAGTTTAGTTCGATTCTTTCGTAAAACTGTGGTTACTTATTTGTATTTAGTAAAAACAGAAATATAATTTTCATGATAATTATTTTTCAATAAAACTCCCAACTATTGGGAGTTTTATTTTTTCACTTTTTTTTGTACAAAATCATTGCAACGCAAAACTAATATGAAAACACTACCTTATACCTCACATAATAAACAACTTATACAAAATTTTATTGGTGAAACTAAAACAAGAATTTCGGGCGCATCTCATTTTGTCCCATATAGAATAAACTAATGTATTTTTTAAGATTTAAAAGGCATTTGGAAAAGTATTAACAAGAAAAAATATACTGACTAATGAATTACAAAAACTTGTAAAAAAGAATATTGAGGAGGTTAAATTTACTTATAATGAGGTGTACTATTTGGATTGCGAAGTAGACGAGAACACTGGATTTATTAATAAGAATAAACAAGTTGAACATTATACAAAAGAACAAGTCACTCGTAATATGAAAGCTCAAAAGAGTGCTTACCTCATTGCTAAAGGTGCTGTAAACCCAATAGAAATAGTTAGCTTTAGGAAAAAATATGATATAGCAGCTTCTGTATTAAGCTTAATTCTTGGTTTTAGTAAAAATACAATTTCAAATATTGAAAATGAAGGCGTTACATCTTTACCTAGCGGTAAATTTATAAAAGTATGTATAAATAATAAAATCTTACTTTCTGAATATGTTAAAACTTGTTCTAATATAGAAGTACAAAAGAAAAATGAAATTCTTGAAAGATTAACCTCTTAATTGAATGAAACGGCATACAATAAATAAGCCTACACATGATACGGCAGCACCAAACGTGCAGCCAACATTGAACGTTCCCAGAGTATAATCACTCCGATAAGGTTTTTCTATTTTACAAACTTGAAAATTAGGATTCGGTACTATGGATTGATCGTTTAAAGTGTGCGGTTAA
>CAZMEH010000768.1:0-3394 GCA_964564885.1 uncultured Saprospiraceae bacterium
CTGACCTTAAATAAGTTAGCAATGAATTATTAAACATTTTTTTAGTTATTTTTTAAAAGCAATCATCACATTCGTAATAGGATTTTCCAGATTCAAAAACAACCGTCGCCGTCTCCTCAATTTTAGGAACCGTTACCCATGCTAACGTATAATTGGAACAAGAAGCAAATATACACTGTGTTCGGTCTTCTTTTTTTATTAAATGCTTATAAGCGTTGCCTTCTTTCACCATTTTAACAAGCGCACCTTCGTTACAAGTCAAGTATTCAAATTTTCCAATAAGTGTGCGTGTATCAAAATCTATTTCAGGAAAATTACACGCTAAACAGGTTGTATCTGCAATTGATTTCCATGAATTATAAGTTGAATCACTGTTAACTATAAATTCTAGCGTATCAAAACCTTCTCCAAATATATCTGCTGGATTACTTATTAATAATAATTCAAGCGTTGCGTTATCCATCGTTTCTTGATTATCAAAGTCAGGATATTCATCAATTAAGTCACAGTCGAAGCCTAAACAACCACTAAAAATGATTGATGTTAAAATAAACACACTTAATAATAAATTACTTTTATCCAATTTCATTATATGAATTTTACACATGATTGAAACAGGTAATTCTTCGATACTCTTTAAAGAATTACCAAATTTTGTGCAAATTTACAGAAGTTTAATCTTTGAAAATTAAATATGAATGTAAATTTCACCATTAAATATACTAGTTCTTCTGTGATATTACTATTTATAACGCTAATGCTAATAAATAGTAGTTGTCGAAATAAAGAACATCATTTGTTGGAAGAAGTAACTCGGAAAATTCGTCATGAAGATGATACAGTTGGCTGGAGTGCTACTTTACAAGATCTTCACGGCGTTTGGGTACATCAAAAATACCTCCACCATTTAGAGAACAAACGTTCAATTTATGCTGCAAACCAGCTCTTACCTAACACGTTTTCTATTATCAATATTGATGCGAATAAATTTATTTCAGATAGCTTAGAATTCGTTGCGCTTAACGCAAGAGATAGCAAAAACTGGAAGAGTTGTATTTATTTTGGAAAAAGTAAAGGTCGAACTTTCATGGAAATTACGACACAACATCCTGTTTTTAAGGATAACGATGTATTGCTGAGTTTTTCGTTAGATACTATGGAATTTGCTACTCATTTAACTTTGAAACAATCATTTGGTGAAGGCATTAGCGACAACGATCGTTTTATCAAAATCTCCGATGATGTGTCTGATAAAGAATATGATTATTATCCTTTGATTGGTATTGAAATTTATATGCGCCAATTTCTTAAAGGGAAATATGATATCTATGATGCAAATAATCGACTGTTAATGCCGAACGTTATTTTTAATAAATACGGCACAATTGATAATCATCCATTTGCAAAATATCGGATGTTACCTTGGTATGGTTTTGATGCACTAATGATTGATGGTATGGCTTTTCAAGAAGAACAATCCAAACCAAATAATAAATATTATGGTCTCAAATTCATAAATAATGGATTTGAATTGTATCAAATCACAACCAATCGCAAGAAAAAAATTATCATAGGAAAGTTAGAGTTTGTGTTACAGAAAAAATAAATATTTTCTAAATTAGTAGTCTTCATTCACAAGGAATAACCTATTAATTCTAATAAGAAAAATGAAAAAACTATTACTAACAGGTGCATCAGGTTTTTTAGGATGGAACATTTGCAAATTTCCACAGAATGAATGGGAAATCATCGGAACTTATTATCAAAACAACGTTGAATATCCTGATATCAAAATATTTCAACTTGATTTGACCTCATTCACCGCAGTTGACACTTTCTTTGAAAAACATTCAATTGACGCAGTAATTCATACAGCTGCCTTATCTCAGCCTAATAAATGTGCTAGTGAACCAGCATTATCATTAAATATTAATGTAAATGCTTCTGTTTATTTGGCTCAAAAATGTAAAAACTTACAAATTCCTTTCTTATTTACCTCAAGTTCACAGGTCTTTGACGGCGATAATCCACCATATAAGGAAAGTGATGCGGTTAATCCAATTCATATTTATGCAAAACACAAACACTTAGCAGAGCAAAAGATATTAGCTATTTATCCAAGGTCAATTATCGTAAGAATGCCATTAATGTTTGGTCAAACGAGTGCTGCCTCTCAAAATTTCCTCAAAATTTGGTTAAACAAAATGAGAAGAAGAGAAAAATTAAACGTATTTACTGACGAATATAGAATGCCTGCAAGTGGGCAATCTGCGGCAGATGGCTTATTTTTATTATTGAATAAGTCCGAACAAGGTGTCTTTCACTTGGCAGGAAAGGATAGAATTTCCCGAGCAGACTTTGCTTATTTAATGCAAAAAGTATTTGAATTACCTCATGCTAATATTTATCCTTGTTTACAATCCTCCATTTCTATGAAAGCAAAACGACCAAAGGATTTATCGTTCGATTGTTCCAAGATTATTCAAATAGGTTTTCAATCGAAAAGCATCGAAGAAGAACTTAAATTGCTTATTGGTAAAGTTTAAAAAAAACTCATCAATCAAGCTTTTAGTAATGAAACACTATCTGTTACTAATATAACTTGTTTTACCTTTGCCGCTTATTAAAAAAATATTCAAAAAATATGAGACTACTATTTATCACTTTAATTACTTGCTTTACTTTAAGTTCTTTTGGACAAACGCTTGGTATTAAAATGGGTTTGGGAGTTAATAATTACTCCTCAGACACTATCAGTATTCAGAATTTTACGGGTCAAGATACTTTTAATGTTTGGGTTGATAATCGAGGTATTACGACTTATGCTGGTTTCTTTTTTAGGATTCCACTAAAACCATTTTTCATTGAAATTGAACCAATATTTTCTAATTATAGAATTCCTGTTAAAGTTCAGAGTATTCAAGATTGGAATGGCGGCTCTATTGCTAAATATGAGCGATTTACAGCAGTTGATTTATCATTGATGTTTGGTATTCGTATTTGGGAAACCTTACGATTTCAAGGTGGTGTTACTGGTCAGTATTATTTTAGTTTAGATTCTGAACTTGTTAATTTTTCTACGGAATATTCTAATGAATGGGAACAGTATATGCAAAGTTGGAAAGTTGGTATTGGTCTTGATTTGAGAAAAATTTCTATTGATATTAATTACGAAAACCCATTAGCAGAAATGGGAAATAATATTAATTTCTTCGGAAATGACTATCAGCTTAACCTCAATAGAAGGCGATTAGAAATCAAAATCGGATTAGCCTTAACGGGTGCTTTAAAATAGGTATCAATTACATTTTAAGGCTCTTTGAAAATTATTGTGGAAGTTCCAAAAATAAATAATTTCATTAAGTTGAATTTGTGCTTGATACTTGAATTTGTA
>CAZMEH010000769.1:0-1828 GCA_964564885.1 uncultured Saprospiraceae bacterium
TGAAAATCAAGCGTTTATCAATAGTTTTAGCATGAGTTATTAAACAGGTTCATATAGACCAAACTAATTATCCTTTTGTGTTGAATAATATTGGTTAGTCTTATTGACAAGTACAAAAATATTGATTAAATATCAATAAGGTACAAGTACTTAATACCGAATAAAAAGGCTTCTCCATAAAAATATTTTTATGAAAAAGCCCTTTATTGAATACTTAACCTGTTGTTTAATCAAAAACTAAACAGATGTAACGTTTACAGCTTCGTCGCCTTTGCGTCCTTCTTGTGTATCAAACTCAACTTCTTGTCCTTCGCTTAAGTGACCTGACTTTACGTTCTTAATGTGAACGAACACATCCTTATCACCTTCGCTAGGTGTAATAAATCCGAAACCTTTACCTTCGTTGAACCATTTAACTGTTCCTGTATCTTTCATAATCTAATCTTTTTCAATATTGTAATTAATATAGACCAAACTAATTATTTTTTTGTGTTGAATAATACTGATTGGTCTTGTTGACGGTGCAATGATAGTGATTAAATATCAATAAGGCTTTCATTTTTTCTTCAAAATGCAATTTGTTCTATAAAAATACTTTAAGTTTATAGGTTTTTTATGAAAAAAGTCTTTAATCTTTGAAATTGCTTTGCTGAAATAGAGAAAACAACGAACTAAAGGAAATAGAATTTTTAAGGCACTTCGATAAAATTACCTGTCTTTTTAGCGAACTTCAAACAAGCAACTAAAAACCATCAAATCTATGCAAGTTTCAACTATCCAAAATCACACTTTATCAATATCAGTCAAACATCATGGGGCAGAATTGTGTAGCTTAAAACGAGGTGACACGGAATATATGTGGCAAGGCGACCCTGCACACTGGGTCAGACAATCACCTGTACTCTTTCCAATTATCGGAGAACTGAAAAGTGATGAGTTCTATTTTAAAGGAAAAAACTATGGAATGAAACGACATGGGTTAGCACGTAATCTGCCTTTTACACTCCTTGAACAAACCGATAACTCTTTGATTTTTTCTTTAAAAAGTAATGAAGCTACTTTAGAAAACTATCCTTTTCCATTTGAATTACAAATTAATTATAAATTAACCGATAGTCAATTAACGGTTGGTTACACAGTTATCAATTCTAATGACGAAACTATTTATTTTTCTATTGGCGGACATCCGGCGTTCAATGTTCCATTAAATATTAGCGAAAAACGTTCTGATTATCAATTGGTTTTTAACAAACCTGAAAATGCGTTGACTCAGCAATTGACGGATGGTTTAAGAAATGGCGTTACAAAATTGATTTTGGATAATGAAAACACGATTGATATAACAGATGATTTGTTTGAAGAGGATGCTTTAGTTTTCCATAACCTTAACTCAACCAGCGTTTCTATTCAAAAAGGAAATACAAAAAAACTAACGTTTGACTTTACAGGTTTTCCATATTTAGGCATTTGGTCAAGTAGTCGCACTGCGCCATTTGTTTGCATAGAACCTTGGTGCGGCGTTGCGGATCATATTTCACATAATCAGCAGATTGCCGAAAAAGAAGGAATCGTAACATTAGCTGGACAAAGTGTTTTTGAAAGAAGTTATTCAATCACGGTTTATTGAAATTGACTCCTAAGGAACGGTAAAAAAATAACTTATAACATTTGGCTGCTTCTTTAGCACCCAGTTTAATCATCAAAACATTCCCAATCCCGAGTGCTCGGATTAGCGTCAATGAGATTTATAATTAACTGAATTTCAGTGTTTTAAATCTATTGCCACGTGCTTTAGCTCGTGGATTTGAATTCTAAAAAAATTAGGACT
>CAZMEH010000770.1:0-3231 GCA_964564885.1 uncultured Saprospiraceae bacterium
TTTTAATGGCTTTAATCTGTTATGTTGTTTTATTTGCATTTGTTGAATTGATGGAAAAACAGCAGAATGAACTAGTTCTCGCAATGAATGCGAAAACAGAAACACTTCAATTATTAGAAAGTAAGCATCAAGATTTATTACTTTTTAATAATATGATGAATCATGATATCAAAGCTCCTTTAAGAAATATTAAGGGTTTTTCTTATTTATTGAAAAAAACAAATCCAACAGAAACTCAGCAAGAATATCTAGATTTCATATCAACTTCGGCAGACAATTTAGAAGCCCTAATTTCAGATTTATTACTCTACAATAAAATGAATGTAATAGAATTAAAATCTGAAAACACAGATATTGATTTTATTATAGATTCTATATGTTTGTCTTTGAAATATGATTTTCAGCAAAAAAACGTAGAAATTATCAAGAAAAACTTACCAGAATATATATATGGTAATCCTGATGGATTGCGAACCGTTTTTCAAAACCTGATCTCTAACGCTATAAAGTACCAACCGAAGGCACTTGAAAACCATATTCCTGAGATAATTATTCGATACGAAGAAGATAAAAAATTTGATATTATTTATGTGGAAGACAACGGAATTGGAATTAAAGAAGAGAATGTCGAACGTTTATTTACACCTTTCATACGTTTCCATTCTGCTACCGAATATGAAGGAACTGGTTTGGGTTTGTCTATTTGCAAGAAAATTATAGAGAAACATAATGGAACAATAGAATTGATAAATAAAACAACTCCAGGTACTTCTTTTTGTTTGAAATTTTCCAAAAATTAGTTATTGTCATTCAATAATAGAAATAAAAAGGAGCACGGAGTATTAAATACTTAGTGCTCCTTTTTTATTGTTAAAAATAAGCTAAACAACTCAAGTTACGATCGAGTGATAAAACAATTTACTCTTCACTAATGCCAGCTTAAAATATGGATTAGTATGACACCTAAGTTCATGAAAAATTTACCTATCCTAACTCAAATTCCTATTTATCAATTATTTACGTTTTTCAAAAAGCAAACTTATTTCTGTAAAAAATAAATTAAAGCTATAAAATTCCTAAAAATTAAAATATGTTGTGCTTTAATTTCATATATTTGTCTTAGTGTCCAAATGACAATAAGAAAATAGACTAATTGAACAAGCCAAATAAAATCAATAATGCAAGAACTCAGTTTAAGCTGGATTGACGGAGCTATTATCGCCTTATATTTTGTGTTAATCGTTGCCTATGGGTTATATCATTCTAAGCGAAAAAGCTCGGAAGAATACTTTTTAGCAGGTCGTAATATGACTTGGCCAATCGTTGGTATTTCATTGTTTGCAGCTAATATTTCAAGTTCGACACTTGTCGGTTTGGCTGGTGAAGGCTTCAATACGAATACACATGTTTACAATTATGAATGGTTTGCCGTTATCATTTTGATATTCTTTTCCATATTTTTCTTACCGTTTTATCTGCGTTCTAGGGTGTACACAATGCCCGAGTTTTTAGAACGAAGGTATGATGAGCGTTCCCGCTATTATTTTTCATTTATCACGATTATAGGAAATATAATAATAGATACCGCAGCAGCTTTGTATGTCGGTAATATAATATTAAAATTGATTTTCCCTGAATTAGACACAACGGTAATTATCGTTATTCTGGCATTTGCAGCCGCAGCTTACACAATTCCAGGTGGTCTAAATTCGGTTATTCAAACAGAAGTTATTCAAGCTATTTTATTAGTGATTGGTTCTTGTATTCTGACGTATTTAGCTTTCAATGAAGTTGGCGGATGGGATGCGATGATTACAGGATTAAATGCAAAACACGACGCAGGCGAACTAGCACTTAATTCTGAACAGATACTGAGTTTAGCTCGACCCGAAGACGATGAATTTATGCCATTATCTGGTTTATTGATTGGTGTTCCGATTTTAGGCTTTTACTTTTGGGCAAATAATCAATTCATGGTACAACGTGTACTTGGCGCAAAAGACTTGAATCACGGTCGCTGGGGCGCATTATTTGCAGGATTATTGAAATTGCCTGTTATTTTCATTATGGTTTTCCCAGGTACAGTAGCGATTTTATTATACTCCGATTTAGACTTAACTTTCTTGAATTACGCAATGGCAAATGGTGAAATTTGTAAAAATTTAGCGGATTGTCCAAATATGACTTATCCTATTTTACTATTTGATTTGTTGCCTGTTGGTTTGCTAGGTTTGGTATTAGCAGGACTTTTAGCAGCGATGATGTCGAGTGTTTCAGCAACATTCAATTCCGCTTCTACCCTTATCACAATGGATTTTGTGAAGAAGCTTAAACCAGAAATTACAGATAAAGGGCTCGTTCGTACGGGTCAAATTGCCACTTTAGTTTTGGTAATTTTAGCTTCGCTTTGGGCACCACAAATTGAACGTTTTGGTTCATTATTTAAATACTTACAGTTAGTCTTATCCTATATTTGTCCGCCAGTTGTTGCTGTATTTATACTTGGTTTATTCTGGAGACGAATGAATGGAACAGGTTCTATTGTCGCATTATTGAGTGGTTTTTGTATGGCAATATTTATGCTGATTAATCAAGGAATAGAAATGATTCCAGTATTGAATGACATTCACTTTTTGCATATGACAGGGATTTTAACCTTGGTATGTGGACTTATCCATATTGCAGTTAGTTTCGCTACATCTGCGCCAACGTCTGCTCCTGTTACGATGATTAAAGGAGAAGAAGAAGTGGATAACTTGAATGGTTATATCTATTCTCGTAAATTCTATGATGAAGATACAGAGTCTTTAAAAGGTTTGCCTTGGTATCAAAACTTCCGAATTTTATCCGTTATTTTATTAATTATCACTATCATATTAGTCGGCTGGTTCTGGTAAAAATAATGTACAATGTTCAATTAAATAGTTTTTGATTTTGAGTTTTACGTAAAGCGTAAAACTCAAAATCTACTTTCTCGATAAAGAAAGTTTATGTAAGTATTATTGATTGAATAATTACTAGTTTAGTGCAACATTCAAGGATGTTGCGCTATTTTTTTTTAGCGTTAATACTCGAAAATTCATTATACGCTCTTTCATAAATTGATTACGCTAGTTATGACTTGATGCGAACGGTTTATATACTTACCTTGTACATATATCAAATGATAAACGTATTCATTAGCTATTTAATTGAGAATTAATTATTTTTATAACCCAATGATAGAGAAAC
>CAZMEH010000771.1:0-3178 GCA_964564885.1 uncultured Saprospiraceae bacterium
ATTTTAGAAAAGAGGGCAGCGAGTTGTCGCTACAGGCAAAGAAGATAAAACAGAGACAACAACTCTTAACTCATTTATTATCAATGATTAAAATATAAAAAACGCTCCTCTCTCCTCCCGGCTACTGTACGGGACGCATCTCTGTTCTAAAAAAATGTACAGTAGTATGAAATTTAACACTTTTTCCCGTGTTGAAATTCGAGTTTACATTTCAAAAAACAAAAAAAAATAATATGTTATCGTTTAAATTATATTTTAATAGTACTTTTAAGAAAAAAAATAGTGATTGCAACAAAAATACTAGTCATAGAAGATGAACTGAATATTCGAGAATCTTTAGCAGAGTTGCTAGAGCTCAAAGACTATGAAGTTATCACCGCTAAAAATGGACAAGAAGGGATTATCAGGGCAATACAACACATTCCTGATTTGATTCTGTGTGATGTCATGATGCCTATTTTTGATGGTTATCAAGTCTTAGCACTAATTCGTAAAAATAAAAACTTAGCCAATACACCCTTCTTATTCTTGACAGCAAAAACGAGTAAAGAGGATATTCGAGAAGGAATGTCGCTTGGTGCAGATGATTATTTGACAAAACCATTTACAGGAAAAGAATTGTTTAACGCCGTTGAGGTTCGCCTTTCTCGTTCAACCGATCAAGGTCAAGCACTGAAAAGAAAGCTAAAACATTTTTCTAATCAATTTTCAGCGGCTAATTATCATGAAATAAATACGCCATTGACAGGCGTCATTTCAACCAGTCGTTTCTTACTAGATAATTTTGATAGTATGGAGATGAAGGATATTAGAGAAATGCTTCAAATTGTTGTTGATTCTGGTCAGCGTTTGCATCGAACATTTAATAATACAACGCTCGGCAATCGAATTTTAATGGCAAAGCTAAGTGAAGATGACGCACAAATAGCCAATTTTGCCAAAGGAATAACTCATAATCCTAGCCAAATATTGGAAGGTATTATGGCAGAAATCATCCAAAAATACAATCGAGAAGAAAATATTGTTGCTTCTATTTCTAAAGTAGAATCTGATTTAGCTATTCCACAAGAATATTTCGAAAAAATAGTTTTTGAGGTTTTAGACAATGCTTTCAAATTCAGTGAGACTAGTTCCCTTGTCAATTTTACTGCGAAATCGACTTCAGATGGTTATGAAGTTACTATAATTGATTACGGTAGAGGTTTCAAAACGGGTGCTACTCGCAAAATTGATGCCTTTCAACAATTTGATAGACTTTATTATGAACAGCAAGGTTCTGGTATCGGACTATTTTTAGCCAAGTCTTTAACAGAAATCAACGGCGGTTCTTTTCTCATTAAAAGCGAGTTTGGAAAGTTCACTAGAGTAAAGATGACGTTTAATGTTGTTTAATTTTTTTGCTCCTATCGGGATAGGAGCAAAAAAATTCTACTCATGTTCTGATAGCTATAGGAATGACCGAGTAATCATCTCTTCCTTAAAACCACTTAATCGTCATTTCTACCATCTTTTTCACCGTATCATTATAAGGTGGCATCATCGATTTGACCGCAGAAAGTGTTGTCGGCTGTTTAAGAACGGCTCTTTGATGTGAGAATTCTTGAAAGCCAAAAATACCGTGACTCATTCCAATTCCACTATTGTTAGAACCACCAAACGGTAAATTCTGATTTCCAAAATGTATATTACAATCATTAATACAAGAACCACCTGCACGAGTTTCGTTAATCACTCGCTTTGCATTATTTCCGCCACGAGCATAAACATATAATGCCAAAGGTTTTTCACCTTTATTAATATAGCTAATTGGTTCGCTGATGTCAGAGAAAGTATGGATTGGCAATATTGGACCAAAAATTTCCTCTTGCATGATGCGAGAATCAAAACTTACATTTGTTAGAACCGTTGGCTCTATATAATTCTCCTCACCATCGTGATTTCCACCAATTTCGATTTTTGCGCCATGTTCTACCGCATCATCAAGCAATCCTTTTACCCGATTGAAATGTCTATTATTCACAATTCTACAATAACTATCAGATCCTTTTCTCTCCTCTGATGTTTTGCCGTACATCTTTTCAATTCTCTGTTTCAATAAATAAACAAAGCGTTCTTTTTTGCTTTCATGAACAAAAACGTAATCTGGTGCAATACAAATTTGACCATTATTAGAAAACTTTGCCCAAGCAACTTTAGCCGCTGCTTCCTCCAAATTTGCTGTTTTGTCAATGATCGTCGGAGATTTTCCACCTAATTCTAAAGTCACTGAAGCCAAATAATCAGAAGCGGCACGCATCACGACTTTACCAATCTGCGGACTTCCTGTAAAGAAAATATGATTGAATGGTTTTTTTAATAATTCCGTTGAGACATCTGCGCCACCTTCAAAAATCGCTACTTCTTTTTCATCAAATATATCCCGAATAATTTTCACTATTACAGCAGAAGTATTCGGCGTCATTTCTGACGGCTTCACAATCACGCAATTTCCTGCTGCAACTGCCGAAATTAAAGGACTAAAGGTCAAATTGATTGGGAAATTCCAAGGAGAAATAATCAATACAACGCCTTTTGGCTCTTGATGAATGTAAGATTGCGAACCGATTAAAGCCATTGGCGTGCTGACTTTTTTGGGCTTCATCCATGATTTCAAATGCGATGCGGTGTGTTTTGCTTCACCTGTTACCGCAAAAATATCTTGCAAATCTGTCTCTGCTGAGTTTCTACGAAAATCCTTATTCATTGCTTCATGCAATTCTGTGCGATGGGTTAACATCGCATTATGGATTTTCTTAATTTTTGCTTTTCGCTCACTCGCTGTTGACTTTGCGACTTCGTATTGATGTACCTTTTGTAAATCAAATATTCTATTTATGTCATTGATTACGTCCTCCGCCTTTGGCAAAGTTATTATTGTTTGTGTACTCATGCTTGATTGTTTTATCTACAAAGTGAGAAAGCAAAATTTATTTATTTTTTAAACTTAGAAACGTGTAAACTACTCGCCTTTTAACTACTAAGTAGGTTTACGTATTTAAAAATAGTTTATATTTTTGCAAATATTTAGTTATCAATGAATTATGTAATTTTATTGTGTAAATAAATAGGCAAACCTACTTATCCAACTTTAATCCTGTTAATTAACTTGTCATCATTTGCATTTTACGTTGAATAATAA
>CAZMEH010000772.1:0-6062 GCA_964564885.1 uncultured Saprospiraceae bacterium
TAACGGTAAACGGCACACGGCACACGGCACACGGCACACGGCACACGGCACACGGCACACGGTTGACGGCGCACGGTTGACGGCGCACGGCAAGGCGTTTTACTATTAATTTTCAAAGAACCTAAACTTATTTAAACCTCCTCGCTAACTGTTTCATTTGATTGATGTGTTTCTAACAATTGGTTGACTAATTTCTTTTGTTCCATCATTTCACGAGCCATTAGGCTAATCTTTAATTCTAGTGAAACGATGCGACGTTCTAGTAAACTATTAATAGTTGGTTCTTTAGGTTTTTCAGAAAAACTACTGCTAATATTAGAATAGGCTTTCTGGAATAACTTTCCATATTCTTTTTGTCCTTCAAGCATCTTTTCTTCCAAATTTTCCAAAAGTCCATTTCCTTCTTCTTCTGATAAGCTGCCTTTGTTCATAAGTTCTGAGATGCTCTTTTTCCATTGCTCATTGGCAACAGAAGCCATTTCAATAGCCGTATCAAATAAATTTTTTGATGAATCTTCCATAAATTATATCTTGATTTTCAATCCAAACCTATCAGGTTTATCTCACAACGCTTTTGATAAATTATTAATTTTTGATAAAAAGGCTACAACAAATTTCTTTGCGTTTCTGGCATTTTAAACTTGTTGGCTAATTCTTGAAAAATATCTCGTTCCTCTTCTTTTGACGTCAGTATATTTTCCAAATTATTTAATTCTTCATTGATATAATTGGCTAATTTTTGAACATCAGGAACTAATTTTTTACAAGCGGTTAGCGTGAGTGAAACGTTATTTTCCATACTGAAAATCGTAATCATCAATCCCATGTTTTCTATCGTGATACCTAAACCATAATGATAGATTATTCTAAATCCAGCGATATATAAAGGCATTTTAGGCCCAGGAACATTAGTGATAACTACGTTTTGGAATAAAGCATATTTAGTTAATGCACCGTTTCTGGTGTAAACTTTTGCTGCGGCTGCAGCTACGGAAGACGGAATTAATTCTGCTATTTTTGTAACAGGAGCAGCCCTTGCAATGACTTTTGAGCTTTTAGTATCCTCGCTGATTTTCTTTAATCGCTGTAAAGAATCGATTTCTGTTGTACCCAATTCGACTTGCATCATAGAAACTTGATTGCCCATATCGGATTGCTGCTCTTTTGTACGCAAAGAAACAGGAACACCAGCAACTAAAGAACGCTGAGGTAACTCATTTTTTTCAACCAGATATTTTCTAATTCCACCGCCGCAAATGGCTAACATCACATCGTTGACTTTTACGCCAGCGAGGTCTTTTATTTTTTTGACTTTTGCAAATGGAAAATCTATAATACCAAATGCTTTGTTTGGTGTAACTGATTTATTAAAAATAGATTGCGGAGCAGTTGGCTTGAAAATAGACTTTCCAATATCTTTTGGAGATAAGCCACTTTTTACCAAAGAACTCACCGCTTCTGATGAAGACTTAAAGAAACCAAGCATCTTTTCAGGGACTTGCGTCATTTGCTTTGCATAATCTTTTGCAATGAGTGCAGGAATTTTATCAAGTTCCGCTGCCTTGAATGGTTTAGTAGGCGGCTTAATATCCCTTGGTGTTGATGATAAATCAAAGGTTGCTTTTTGTATTTCAGCACCCGACATGCCATCAATATTAGCATGATGAACTTTTGAAACGATGGCAAAACCATTTTTAGGAACAGATGGAATACCGTCTAGTCCTGTAATGACCGTGTTTGACCAAAGCGGCTTAGTGCGATCCATCGGCTGGCTATAAATCTGAGAAACGAGCTTTAATAAGTCTGCTCTGGTGCCGCCTTTTGGCAAAGCTATATGAGAAATATGATTATCTAAATTGAAATCTGGGTCGTTTATCCAATACGGACGACCAATATTCAACGGTGTTTCTATTAATCTACGTCTGAAAATGGGTGTTAAATGCAGCCTTTCTTCAAAGAATTGTTTAAAGTCTTTTATACTAAACTCTTTTTCTTCATCAGATGCCATTATATATAACGAGCCAATATGCATAGGCATTCTGGCATCTTCGGCATATAAAAACATGCTATCGATTAGGGAAAGTTGTTTCATGATTGATCCTTTAAAATAGTTGTGTATCAGTCCTTGCTTCTATAGGTTGATTAACCAAAATTAAACCTTTTTTATTTAAAATAAAATCTGATAAGAGTTGAAATTCAAAATTAAATATTTTTGATGATGTATAATTTGAAATATTTAAGAAGGTAAGGGTGGTTTGTTGAAATATATACTATAAAATGACTTTATTGAAGAAGGCTAAAAAGAGTGTGAAAATATAAAATCCAGACCTTATAGATTTCAAAAATCTATAAGGTCTGGACTTTTACAAAAAAAATAAACTTATTTTGTCTAATTAAATTTTGTGAATAAAGACTAAATACTCGGACTAACCTATTAATCTTTTTAAAGCAGCATTGACATTTTTCTCCATTCTAGCTTCTATATCAGAAGTGTCAGATTTTTGAAAATCGTTGCCTGTAATACTTTCGTATAATTCAATATAACGGCGAGTCACTAAATCCACAAAATCATCGGGCATTTCTGGCATCATCTGACCATCAAGACCTTGAAAACCATTTTCAATCAGCCATTGACGCACAAATTCTTTTGACAATTGCTTTTGCTGAATACCTTTATCTTGTCGTTCTTGATAACCGTCTGCATAGAAGTAGCGAGAACTATCTGGCGTATGAATTTCATCAATCAAATAGACTTGACCATTATGAATACCAAACTCATATTTTGTATCGACTAAAATCAATCCTTGTTCTGCTGCAATCTCTGTTCCTCGTTGGAAAAGTGCGTGTGTATACTTTTCTAATTGTGCATATTGTTCAGCCGTTGCCAAGCCTTGTGCAATAATACCTTCTTTTGAAATATCTTCATCATGACCTTCTTCTGCTTTGGTCGCTGGTGTGATGATAGGCGTTGGAAACTTGTCATGCTCCTTCATGCCTTCTGGCATGGTGACACCACAAAGTACCCGTTCGCCAGAGCGATAAGTTCTCCAAGCATGACCTGTTACATATCCTCTAATCACCATTTCAATGGGAAAAGGTGTACATTTTAAACCAATGGAAACCGTTGGATCTGGTGATTCGATCAACCAATTCGGGACAATATCTCTAGTTGCTTTCAAAAATTTAACCGCAACTTGATTAAGCACTTGTCCCTTGAACGGAATAGCCCTTGGTAAAATATGGTCAAATGCAGAGATTCGATCAGAAGCAACCATGACCATGTAATCATTAGCTATTTCATAAACATCTCTAACTTTTCCATAATACACGTTAGTTTGGTTTGGAAAATTAAATTCAGTGCGAACGATTGCGTTATTATCTATATTCATTTTTCAAAACTATTAGTAAACCGAATTTGGATTAATTTCTAAGATTCTTTGAAAATCCTTGTGTAACGATAACACTACTAGTGCAACTAGTGCGAATTAACTGACCATTTTAATTTTCTAAATCTTTGTATTTCAGTCTTTAAAACGGTCTGTCACTTTAGGCTTGTGGCACTATTTATCTGATGACTTTCCACAAGAATCTTAAAGAACAATTTTTTATTGGTATAATTTTCGGTACAATGATAATAAAAAATTAGAATAGAGAATATAGCATTTTATAATATCTACCTGCGCTAGAAATAGTTTTTTTAAATTTTATGGATGGAACTTTTCTTGTAAATATCTATTTGCAAAAAAAACTATGTTTATTCGTTACATCATTTTATAATATTTTAACAAATTTGTGACAGACATTTTCTGTTTTTGTGCAATTAGATATTATCATTGTGCAATAATTGTCAAATAAAAAACAGTATACTTACCCTAAGAATATTTTTATAAAAATATACCATATCACAAAATGATAAGGTAATGATAATTTGGTTTTTTTGAAAAAATAGAAAAATATTATTCTTATAGATAGAAGATTGAAACCTACAAACTACAACGCTACTTATATTAATAACTTTTAATTCGTCTAATATGAAGCCTATTAGCTATTCATGCTTAGTTGCTGCGTTACTTTTTTTTAGTTTAAATACCAGCATTTACAAACCATACAATCCACGTGTCAATGCTCGTATTGCAGCGTGTTTTGAGCATTCTATCGTCATTGACGGTGGTCAAGTTTATACTTGGGGCAACAACCTAAACGCTCAACTTGGTCATGCTGACTTGGATTATTCAGCGAAACCTAGGATCGTAGAAAATCTAAAAAATGTTGTTGCCATTGGTCAAGGAAGTGCAGCGAAGCATTCTATTGTATTAAAAATAGATGGTTCTGTCTGGTCTTGGGGCGACAATGAATTTGGTCAACTTGGAATAGGTAATTCGGATGTGATTAATTCGTCTGCGCCTAGACTAATAGAAGGCGTTTATGGAGTTGTAGCTATCGCTGTTGGCAATAAACATAGTCTTGCTTTGACTGACGAAGGTGTTGTTTGGTCTTGGGGCAACAATGAGAAAGGACAAATTGGTCACATGAATCAAGCGGAAAGTTTTGTGCCAAAACTCATTTATGGAATGACGAATGTTGTTTCTATTGCTTCTGGCTACAATCATTCAATGGCGCTCAAACAGGATGGAACGGTTTGGACTTGGGGCGAAAATAATTTAGGACAATTAGGTATTGGAAATAAATCGAATCAGGTAAAACCTGTAAAGGTTGAAGGATTGGAAAACATAGTATATATTTCAGCCGGTGCAGGACATTGTGTTGCTGTAAAAGGTGACGGAACGGTTTTGACTTGGGGCTGGAACGATTACGGTCAATTGGGTGATGGAACTTTTGAAACTCGATTGAAGCCTGTAAAGTCAAAGGTTACGGATGTAGTAAAGGTTTCTGCTGGTGGTTTACACAATACTGCATTGACGACAACTGGCGAGGTCATCGTCTGGGGCAGTAATTCATTTGGGCAACTTGGGAAATCTAGAACTCGAAATTATCCTGTGCCTGTAAAAGTTTATGCTTTGCAAGGTGTTATTGAAATTGCATCAGGAGACATGCATAGTATGGTAGTATTACAAGATGGAACCGTGAGAACTTGTGGCTCAAACAGTAGCGGACAATTAGGTTTGGAAGGTGATTTGAATAGTTTTACATGGCACGAAGCCTATAGAGTTAAAACGGATCTGCCGCAAGCGTTGACTGTATTAAATAGCGAAATTCCTATTCGATTACCAATTGAAAACAAATATTTCCCGCCAATTAAATCTAATTTGCTTGAAGTTGATGTGCGTATTGACCAAAGTAATCATAAAAAAGGTGGTGAAGAAGTTGAAGTTGAAGAAGAGGCAAATGAGTTTGCTATACCAGAAGAATTCGGTCAAGCAGCTATGGAAGAATGTCCTGTTTTGGATATAATGCATTCGCTCAATCTATCATTAGCGTGTACAGAGGCAACTGATGCTATTATTTTAAGGTGGAAAGCACCTTTAGAGATTACCAATTTAGAATTTGTTATTGAAAAGAGTTTTGATAATGAAAATTGGTTAGAAACAGGAATAACGACTAATATTAAAGAACACAACAGCTACTATTATTGCGAAGCAACAGATTATGCACATTCAAATAAAAAATCATATTACCGCATCAAGCAATATGACTGTGAGGTGAATTATACTTATTCTGTTACAGCTATGATTGATTGTGCTTACAATGTGCCTAGTAATGATTTGATTGATGTTAGTCCAGAATCTTCTAGTAGCAATTTTACGGTTCATTTTAGAGAAGGCATTAAGAAAGGTTATAAATATATTGTGAAGGATATTAATGAAAGGGTTATTTTATCAGAAAAGATAAATTCAAGTAAAAATATACAATCGCTAACGATTAGCGGAATAACATTGAAAGATGGCGTTTACACATTACAAGTGGTTGATATGAAAAGTAATCTATCTTTATTTACGAAGAAGATTGTGAAAATTGACAAATAGAATGGTTTAAGATTTGGTTCTTTGAAAAATTCTGTGATTTTCGATAATTTTTGTAAAAATCAAGAAATAGTTACGAAA
>CAZMEH010000773.1:0-1532 GCA_964564885.1 uncultured Saprospiraceae bacterium
ACAAACCTAAAAAACATCAAAACAAATAGTAAATTCTGCAAAATTCAAATTATGCAAAATGAACGACTTTAGACACTTTTCACCTAAAGAAGAAAACATTAAAATTTTTTAAAAAAAGATTCAAAAAGTTTTGCAAATACGAATCTACGATCTATATTTGCACCATCATTAGCGAATAGCGCTAGGCAAATATACAAGCGGGAGTAGCTCAGCTGATAGAGCACGACCTTGCCAAGGTCGGGGTCGCGGGTTTGAGTCCCGTCTCCCGCTCAGAATTAAGAAAGTCTTCTAAGAAATTAGAAGGCTTTTTTTTGTTTAAATTCCTTGATAATCTTCCGAAATTTCCCTTCCTTCGCAACTAGATAATATTAATTAAGCTTTGCATAGACTTAATTACCAGATTCCATATTTAAGTATCAAAAAACGATAAAATTCCAAATAATATTACACAAACAATATTATTCCTTATTTTATTTCGTGTTTTGAAAATACGTTCAACAACTAATTTGTATTTGAGATGAAAAGGTAGGAGAAAGAACAACTAATTAATGAACCTGTTTAATAACTCATGCTAAAACTATTGATAAACGCTTGATTTTCAAGACGAAGCTCATTTTAATTTTCGTAGCCAAAGCTACGGCAATTAAAATAGCTGAAGTATTGGAATATCAATGGTTTGTCAAGAGATTAGCAGTGAGTTTTTAAACAAGTTCGTTATTGATAGTTATAGTGTGTCGATTTCTGGACAACTAAGAATTTATAATTTGCTTATATCTATTGCCACGAGCTAAAGCACATGGCAATAGATATAAAAAATTCAAGTTAAGAGTTTTTGCTAAACAATAAATAACTGTCAGAAACTTCCGAGTTGTTCCACTAGTTTCAACCTTTACGATACACTCCCAAATTAATCCAGATGCTGTAGAGATAGTGAGAGATTTATGGGGTGCCTCACATTTATGCACCTAAGTAGTGATGTATTTGTATATGACCTAATTTATAACAATTATGTATACTTGCTCAATGCTTTAATCAAAGGTCTAACAACATTTAAGGAAGAAATAAACGAAATTCTAAAAAAGGAAAATGGTTAATCAAATTATACAATTAAAAATAACGAAAACACAACAATGGCTATAAGCAATTGCTTGTTCTTGCCTAGTTCTGAAAATATTCGCGAATTTTCAGCTTGGTGTGTACTTGCGAAGTTAAACGCTAATCCACGCAACTACTCATAGCCGAGCTATTGGCTCGGCTATTTGACCAACTCATCGTTAAAAAACAACAATTCAGTATATTAAAAATATACTAAACGAATTTATTTTCTAATATTTGAGTAATTAAACTTAACTAACAATATGGAAAAAATGATTCAAATTTTAATTTATATACACGCAACTTTTGGAGGAATTGCTTTACTAACAGGTTTCATTTCAATGGTCGCTAAAAAAGGAAAAAAAATCCATAAGAAATTTGGACTATTTTTTTTCTATTCAATGATGTTATCTGGAATAATAGCTATGATAGTAGCT
>CAZMEH010000774.1:0-9288 GCA_964564885.1 uncultured Saprospiraceae bacterium
TAATATTTTGAAGAAAAAAACCACGAAATGGTTAAATATGAATAGCCGAAGCTGTCAACCTGCGGTTTAGAATGAGATAAAAATAGAACTCTGAGAGAGTTCTACAGTATAAATACTCACAAATTTCTATTTGACCACAGGTTTACACCTGCGGCTACTCATATTTAACTCTTTCAGAGTTATTAGATTGAACTTACAAAATTATTATTATTGCTTAATTTAAAATTCTAAAAAAACCAAATGAAAGTAATCGAAGCAAATGGCGGAGGTTTAGACAACCTAAAAATAGTAGAAAGACCAAATCCAACACCAGCTACAGGTCAAGTTTTAGTACAATGGCATGCGACTTCGCTCAATTTCCATGATTATTTGGTAGCAGTTGGCGGTATTCCAGTTCCTCCAAATAGAGTTCCAATGTCAGACGGAGCAGGTGAAATAATTGGAGTTGGCGAAGGTGTGACACAATGGAAGGTTGGCGATAAAGTAATGTCTATGTTTTTTCCAAACTGGATAGATGGGAAACCAACTTTGAATAAGACTCGCTTCATCTCTGGCGAAACGGTTGACGGGTTTATTGCAGAGCAATCTTGTGTTTCAGCAGAAGCCGTAACAGCTATTCCAAATGGTTATTCATATGCAGAAGCGGCAACTTTACCTTGTGCAGCTTTGACCGCATGGCGAGGATTAGTCACAGAAGGAAACATAAAACCAGGTGACAAAGTATTGATAGAAGGAACCGGCGGCATGTCGATTTTCGGATTACAATTCGCTTTGATGGCTGGCGCAACGGTTTATGCGACTACTTCTTCTGACGAAAAAGCGGAACGATTGAAAGCAATGGGCGCAACAGCTGTTGTTAATTATAAGACAGATAGTCGCTGGGGCAAGACGATTTTAAAAATGTCTGGCGGTGGCGTTGACCATGTTTTGGATGTTGGCGGCGGTTCTACGATGAAGCAATCTATCGAAGCAGCGGCGATTGGCGGAAGCATTATTGCAATTGGAATTTTAAGCAATGGAAGAAAAGGAGAAATCACTTTTCCAAAATTGTTTTTCAAGCATTTGACGATGAAAGGTATTGCTGTTGATTGCCGATTATCACAAGAAGCGATGGTTCGTGCGATTAATAATAGTGATATGAAACCAGTGATTGACCGAAGTTTTGCTTTTGACGAATTAGCGGATGCGTTCCGTTATCAAGCATCTGGAAAGCATTTTGGAAAGATTGTTTTGGAATGGTAAAATTTAGTACTTGATTGAGAACTGATGCTACACAGAGTTAGCACCTTAATTCGTAAATAACTGACAACTATATTTTAATTTAAACCATTCAAAATCAATAAGTTATATGGTTATTTGAAAGTTATTGTGGAAGTTTCAAGAAACGGCAAACGGCAAACGGCTGACGGTACACAGCCTGCCACGAAATATCGTGGGCAAGACATTTTTATTTGTAATTTTCTAAGAAAATCATTTTTCCACAAAAAAATTCAGAGAACTAGTTCTATTTACTACCTACTGCAATAGAGGATAAAGTTAGAAACAGAATCTAAAACTATGTTTTGTTCTCTTAATTCAAATCACCTAACTATTATCTGTTATAGTTAGGTGATTTTTTATTTTTAAATAGTTCTATCTCTTGTTGGTTAAAATATTTTTGAGTGCGGGAATAAGCTCCGGATAATCAAATTGAAAACCTGCGTCAACTATTTTTTGTGCAGAAATATTACTACTAGACAAAATAACCGCAGCCATTTCGCCAAGCGCCAGTTTCAGTCCAAATGCGGGCGCAGGAAGCGGTAAGGTTAGTTGATTTAAAGCTTTACCGATGTCTATTGCCATTCTCTTATTGGAAACAGGATTCGGCGTAACGCCATTATAAACGCCTTTTATTTCCTCATTTTCAATCGCATGAATGAACATCTTGCAAATATCGTCAATATGAATCCAAGAATAGATTTGTTGACCGCTTCCGAAATAAGTACCAACACCAACCTTATAAGTCGGAAGCATTTTAGAAAGTGCACCACCAAGTGTTGATAAGACAATTCCGATTCTGATAATTGGAATTCTGATATTTAATTCCTTCAATCCGTTATAGGCACTTTCCCAAGCACGGACACTTTCTGATAAAAAATCATTGCCAGAACTAGATGTTTCATTAACTTCTGCTTGTCCAGAATCGCCATAAAACCCAATGGCTGATGCACCAATAATTGCCTTAGGACGGATATTTTTAGCTAAAAGTTCTTTTTTTAATAGTTGAATACCTTTGACTCTACTATTTATAATTAGCTTTTTCCTACTTTTTGTCCAACGCTTATCTGCAATACCTGCACCAGCTAACGTGATTATATAATCCGCTTGAAGTAGGGCCGCTTCGTCAATTTCACCTTTTTCAATATTCCATTGAAAGGCAGGATAAGTCGCAGAAAGGCTTCGCTTTCTACTTAAATGAATAACTTTATAATCCTTTTCGGTCAATAACTGGCTCAATCTGGTTCCGACTAATCCTGTTCCGCCAGTAATTAATACTGTTTTTTTCATTGGTTTTGAATTTGAAATCCTTCGTATCGTTTAAAATATTTCAAGTTTCTATTAATGGTTATGATTATTGAAGGTACACTTACTATATTACAATTTAAAAACGGACTTGTTTAAAATGTGGCGTAATTTTAAGATTCTAAGATTTTTTTAGACCTTTGAACCTCTTAAGTACGTGAGCAAACAATCAATATGACACAGAGTTTTGAAATAGAAATAGTTGAGGAATATAAATTGTCACCTTCTTATCAAAAGAAGATAGCCTTTTTATTACAGGAAGCTTTTTCAGATTACCCTAAAGGGCAATACTATTATAATCAATTACCTTCTTTCCGATATTTAGTCTGGAATGATGGACAGCTGATTGCACATATTGGAATTGACCATAGAATCATTAATTTAGATCATGAAGTTTTTAGTATTTTTGGAATAATCGATTTGTGTGTTTCTAAAGAATATCAATCTCAAAAAATAGCATCTTCTCTTTTAGAAAATATAGAGAAACAAGCAAAAACAAGCAAAATAGATTTTATGCTGTTAACTGCTGAACCTACTAATCTATATACGCTACATGGTTTCAAATTGGTGAAAAACAATTCTAAATGGCTAATGTTACGTAATTATCAATCATTTGGTGTTTTACATCGGAAACTAAAAAACTGCTTATTATATAAATCCGTACATGGAAAAGAATGGAAAGAAGGAACTTTAGATTTTTTAGGAACAATCTTTTAGAAGCTGTTTAAGTTGATTTTATGACCGCTCTTTTCATCATAAAGAAAAGTAATCATTTTAATCACCTGATATCCCAGTTTTAAGGCATTAAAACCAACAACGATATCTAGTAACGTATCATAAAAATGCATCAGATCATCAATTGTATGTCATTTATACGTCAGTTTCTATTAGTGAAGGACTAGATATTAAGAAAATATAATTATACTATAAACTTTAAGAGAATAGTGTCGTACAAATATTTTTGATTGTGTAAGAACTATTGTTCAAACATTAAGTTTGATTAATGAACTTGTTTAAAAACTCATTCTAAAACAAGTTCATCAAAAACTATTAGCAGAGTAAAATTACAAGTAATTGACTTATGTTAAATAATTGGGTACTAATTTTGCGGCAAAATAATTGAATCATCACCCAATACTAATTAAACGTTAAGTCAAATACTTAGCAAGTTGTTCTTTACTAAAGGGCGAAATAGACAAAACACATGAAGTCGAGTTTAACTATAGGTACACGAGGTAGCGCATTAGCACTATGGCAAGCAAATTACGTAAAGGCACAATTAGAAGCTCTAGGTATTGAAATTACGCTGAAAATTATCAAAACAAAAGGTGATAATATTCAACACTTGAGTTTTAGTAAAATCGAAGGTAAGGGATTTTTTACTCAAGAGATTGAAGATTCTTTATTGAGAGGTGATGTCGATATGGCGGTCCATTCTATGAAAGATTTACCAACCGTTTCTCCAGAAGGTTTGGTATTAACAGCCGTTTCTTATCGAGAAGATCCGACCGATATGTTGATTATTTGTCCAGATTCTGTGGATGAAAGTCAGCCATTAAAATTAAAAAAAGGTGCAAGAATAGGAACTTCTTCTGCTCGTCGTAAGGCGCAGTTATTAGATGTTCGACCAGATTTAGAAATGGTTGATATTCGAGGAAATGTTCCGACTCGCCTTGGAAAATTAATGTCAGCTCAGTTTGATGCGATTGTTTTAGCAACAGCAGGTATCAATAGATTAGAAATTGATTTAGGATACTTTAAAAGTATTCGCCTGAATCCTAGAGAATTTGCTCCTGCACCAGCGCAAGGTGTTTTAGCTTTTCAAACTTGTGATACTGATTTCGATACTCGTCGCATTCTAAAAAACATTCACGATCCAGCCGTTTCTCGTTGTACAAATATCGAACGAAGAGCACTTAATTTATTACAGGGCGGCTGTCAAATGCCATTTGGAATGAATTGTACGCAAGATGATAATGGACATTATCACGCTTGGGCTTCTCTTGCTGAAAGTTGGGATAGTCCGTTGGTACGTGCGAATCTGTCGTCAAGTACAAGTGCTGGCTTAGCAGAACGTATTGTTCAAGAATTGCACGCTAAATTGAGTGAATTGAAAAAGCAGCCTGAAAAGATTACAGCGTAATATATTTTCACCTAATGATAGGTTAAAGATTAAGGGTCGGATGCTTTGAAAGCATCCGACCCTTGATTTTTTTACTCAACTTCTAACTTATAATACTTTGTTGCCTTCCCATAGAAAGTGCCAATTTCTATGAATTTAAAACCTAATTTCATTAAAACATGACCTGAAACGTCATTTCCTAGAAGCGTCACAGCAACGATACAGGGTGTATTTAAATCTTCAACGCCGTATTCAATTAACCTTTTTGCACCTTCTGTAGCGTAACCTTTGCCCCAAAATTCGGGTAATAGACGATAACCAATTTCAAATTCTCCAGTTTCATCTAGCTTTTTTAAAATATGCCAACCGATTTCTTTTCCTGTACTTTTCTCCGTCGTTATCCACATTCCTACAGGCGCATTTGCTTTTTCTGGAAAAAATAAATATCGCTTCAATGCAGCTTTTGATGCTTCAAGATCTTCCGCATAGCCTGTAATATACTTCATCACCTCAGCATTACTATTCAACCGATAAATCAAATCTACATCATTTTCAGTCAGTTGACGAAGGTGTAATCTCTCTGTTTCAAAAGTGGGTAATTGAAATGATTTCATTTGTTTTTTTTGAATATGTTAAGACGGATGCGTCATCAAGCAACAGCATTGAAAAAAGCAACTAACTTAGCTTTATCGAGCTTTCCATTCGTTCGGACGCTACTACATAAATCTACGCCAAATGGTTCAACTTGTTCGATTGCCATACTGACATTTTGAGCATTTAGTCCGCCAGCTAGAAAAAGAGGAATATCAATTACTTCACGAATTTTACGACTAATCGACCAGTTATGTATGCGCCCTGTGCCGCCTAGTTCTTTAATTTTCAAATTCGGATTTCCAGAATCCAGTAAAATCGCATCAACATATTTTGAAACTTCAATAGCTTCTGCAATAGATTTTTCATCAATCACATGAATGACTTGAACCAATTTAACCGCAGGTAAAGCGGCACGAATAGTTTGATAAGTACTGAATTTTACTGCGTCTACTATTTGAATCGTAGAAGTATTAACCTTTTGGTGATGTGCAATAATAGCTTCCGCATTTGTTTCGCTAGTCAGTAGAAAAGTAGAAATTGATGGTGGAATACTTTTATTAATCTGAGCTATCAATTCATCATCAATCACACCTGGGCCGCTTGGCATATTTCCAACTAATCCAAGTGCATCTGCGCCACATTGAATAGCAAGTCGTGCTTCTTGAATGCTACTGATGCAGCAAATTTTAACGCTTATTTTCATATTTTGGTGATTAATGATTGGTAAATTCAACACTCGAATTAAATATTGCTAAGAACTTGATTGAGCCAAGTTTTATTGATTAATGGTGTTAGGTTTTTAATTTCACTTTGAAGCAATTCCTTTCTTTCTCCTAATGTTTTTTTATTTAGAATAAAGGCTCCTTCTCTGAGTTTAAATGTTTTTTTTACGATTTTTAAAAAGTTAAGGTTTGCTTTTTTTCTATAATCGGACAGTTTTTTATTTCTAATAATATAAATCCTAAAGGTTTCAATAAGCGAATAAAGCGCTTCACTTTCATCCAATTCGTAATAGCTTTTTATTTGAATAATCTTTGCACCGATATGATAAGAAGCATCCGTAAAACGTACTTCATGAAGCATCAGTAAAGATTTTTCATACGCTTTTCGTTCATAATAATAAACCGCCATATTATAAACATAGGCATTTTCCTGCTCATTTGGCGGCAATTGTATTTTGTATTTGTGAATAAATTGTTCCGTCCAATCGTATTCTTTTAATCGCATACCAACCGTTACAATATTTTTATAATCCCATTGTGTCAGATGACCATTTTTGAAAATGATTTGTTTGTCTAATAGGAATTGATACAAGCTCAAAATCTCTTTATAATAAGCCGAATTTCCTTGATTAATCTTACGAATACAATAGTTTCGAGCGTAATCATACAATACTCGAAGTTCCTCTTTTGGAAAAATAGATAAGTTATTCGCCAGTAAATCCTTTAACTGAAAATAATAAGATTCATCTTTACTTGCCATCGTTTGAATGACATTGTAATAGACCGTAATAGCAGGATAATTTTGATAAAATTCAATATTTTTTTCAATCCGCTCCAAGACTTCCTCTAAGAAATGGCAATCATAATTTCCTTGAATGACCAAATTTCGACTAGCCATGTCACTAGCAATTTTCAATTTTGTAGCAACGTAGAATAAATCTAGTTCATCATTTTTGAGCTGTAAATTTTCATTGAAATCTCTTGTCGGTTGCGCTAGCTGGTATTCGTCAATTTGTTTATAAAACAAGTAATTATCAAAAAAATGAGAAGAATTTCGAATGGATGTTTTAGCTTTTTCTTTCTCATAACGCTTACTCACTTTGAGCATAGAATCATCTAAGCCTTTAGCAAGTAATTCATTCATTAAGCAGATTTTTTCAAATTCGCTGGTGCGCTGAAAGTTTTGATACGCTAGGTATTGAAACAACAATTGCAGTAAATCGGAAATGACATTGTTCAGCTGCGTAGAATTATAGGGCTGATTTTGGAAAAGTAAGCGATAGGTTTTTTCTTTTGTAAAACCTTTATCATCGTGTTCAGGCGTATATTTTAATACAAATTCGCAAAGGATGTTTACCCTTTTATTTTTATTAAAAAAAGGCGAGCTAACCCAATCATTGAATTTTTTGAGTTCTTTGGCGTCCAATGCGGAAAGTACTTTGACAAGGTGTGTACTTTTCATGATTCTTTTAGAAGCGAGAACAGAGAAGCGAGAGCAGAGAACGGAGATATATAAAATTAAACATTAAAAACCGCTGTTCTCCCTTCTCTAATCGCTGTTCTATTTTTTAGATAATACAATTTTAGCAGTAGAAGTATTCAGAACTAATTTGCTGCCATTTAATTGATATGAAAACTCATTTCCTCTAATTAGAGATAATAGTTGTTTATCAAAATCATCATCGCAACAAGCTTCTGTACAGCCTTCTTCTGTGATTTTAAGAGTAGTACCCGTCGCTTTATAAGTTGCAACACAGCTATTCACACTCAATACAATACTTGCTTTATTTTCTTCTCCAAAAGTAATTGATATAGCTTTTTCAGCTAAAAATCGAGCATCTAATTCTTGAAGATAGTTAACAGACCAAGTAAAGCCCATCAACTCGTCAGGATTATTTTCTTCGGCTTCTTTGATATCGTCTTTAACCGAATCTACAATGTCTGGTGTAGTATCAATAATGTCTTTAGTTGGTTTGCAACTAATCACAACGGCAACAATAGTCAGTATTAATAGAACAGGAAGTAGCTTTAGCATGATTAAAATATTTAAAAAAAGCCTTAGAAATGATTAAAATCTTACGCTCCAAATGTAATTAAAAAAATCGTTCATTAGCAATTTTTTAAACGTTACTTAATCACCTTTTTAATAAAAAGAAAGTTTTCAAGTTTTAACCGAAAGTAAAACCATTACTAATCGTCTAAAAAATAAAGGTTTTGTTAAACCAAGTAGTTTTATTTATAAAAACTAGAATACGCTGTAACTTTGATTAAACCAATAACTATTTAAGAAGTCTAAAAAACATTCAAGATTCTTGAATATTCCTTAGACTAATCAGCAAAATTAATACACATGAAAAATTTATTCTTACTAGCTCTAGTACTATTTTCTTTTTCTACAATGGCGCAGACGGCTAATAATGTAACGACCGAAGGTGAAGTTGTTTATCAAACAACAATTAATCTGCACCAACAAATCAGAGGTGATCGTGCCGAGGAAATCAAGAAAATGATGCCTGAATTCCAGAAAACAAAAAGTATTCTATACTTTTCTCCAATAGAAATGCTATATCATAAACTCAAAGAAGAAGCAGATGTAAAAGAAGAAGATCTTCAACAAGGTCGTGGTCGAGGCTTTAGAATGCGTATGATGGGCGGTAGTGCAGATGACCGTTTTTATACAGATATTGATGACGAAACAGTAGCGGAAAAAATCGATTTCATGGGTAAAACTTTCTTGATTGAAGGCGATATGAAACTCAGACAATGGAAACTAACGGGCGAACAAAAAACAATTTTGGGTTATGTTTGCCAAAGAGCTGAGTTGGTTATAAAAATAGATACAACTGCTAAAAAACAAGAAGAAGGTCGTGGTCGCAGACGAGGACCTCGTGCGCCTAAGGCTATTACCGCTTGGTTTACGACTCAAATCCCTGTCGCTGGCGGACCTCGTAATTATCATCAATTACCGGGAATGGTGCTTGAAGTGAATATTGATAATGGTAATCAAATCATCTTAGCCGAGTCGGTTAATTTGAAAAATTTAGAAGAAAAAACGATTACAAAACCAACCGACGGTAAAAAGGTAACGAGAGAGGAATATAAAAAGATTCAAAAAGAAAAGATGGCAGAAATGCGCAAAGAATACGGCGGAAAAGGTAAAGGAAATCGCGGCGGTGGCGGAAAACGAATTATTATTCAAAATTAATAAATTGGAGAAATTGAGGAATGGAATGATGGAGGATTGGAATGATGGAATGCGTGTGGTGAGAACTCGCTAATGGAAGATAT
>CAZMEH010000775.1:0-3411 GCA_964564885.1 uncultured Saprospiraceae bacterium
GTCTTTTTCGTTCCATTTGTTATTGTTTTACCAATGTGGTTTGGTCTTACAGGTATTTATGCAACGCCAATTATTCAAAATGTTATTGCTTTAGGCATTGTATTTTATTTGCTGCATAAGACTTTTTCTAAATGGGATAAAATGGACTTAGAGGTTTTGGATTAAATCAGTTTTCCTAATTTCTTTATGTTTGAACACAGAGACTCGGAGACACAGAGATTTTTAAAATTGGTGCGGAAGGTGTAACGTGGAGATGCAGAGTTAATTTTTTTACTATTATAATTCATAAAACAAATGTTATCTATCAGTTTTTCAGTTATCGTTTCTGTTCAATTTTTTTTGTTAATCATCATTTGGGGCACAAATGTGTTTTCAAGGTTTCGAGATTTAAAACCTGTTGATTTATCAAAAAAAAACATTAGCGTTCCTGAATTTTGGCTATCCAAATTTACGGCTAAAGAAATTATAGTAAAAGCATTAAATCAATCGAATAACTCAAATAAAGTTTCAGAAGCATTCAATACGACTTCTAATCTCAGTTTTACGGTTCTACAGCTTTCATCGAAAGGAGAACATCCTGTTTCTCCTATTATTAAAGACATTAATAAAATTCTTATAAAATCTAAAAACACGATTAGCTTAGAGCAAGTCAATAAAATTTGCACACAGCATTTTTATATAAATCAATCAAGGCAACAGTTCATAGCAATCCTTCCATTAATAATTGGTACTTTAATCTCTCTTGGCTATGTTTACTCATCTGAATATGGCTTTGTAGAACCGTTAGTCATCATTTGTTTTGGTTTACTTGCCTATTTTTGGGTTTTAAGTCATGCAAGGAAATATCAAAGAAAAATTGACAATTATATTTATCAAATTGAAATGTTTTGCCAAACCGAATTAAAAACGAACGATTCCAGCGATTTAGGCACAATTCTTTTAGTCGTACAAAATAGCTTACAGACTTTTAATGAAGAGTTTTCTAAAAACATGCTGGCGTTCAAAGAAGCTGCGGTTGCCATTAAAGACAATTCTAGCTTGCAAAAAGATTTCGTTGAAAAAATAAATCAGCTAAGCATCAATGACGTAGCGAACTTCAATTTACAAGTCATTGAACGATTTGAAACGGCACTAGGACAGTTTGACCAATTCAATAAATGGTTTGAGCAATTAAACGAAAATACTCAAAATGCGCAACATTTAGCCAACAAAATAGACGCTCTTTCCAAGACAAGCGACAAAATCGGCACAGATATTGGAACTGTTGCACAAAGAATAGATAGACGCCTGAATGAGTCTCATTTGCTTCTGCAATTCTTAAAACAACATTTTTCGGAAATAGAAGACCGTAAGCACTTGATTTCAAATTCTATTATTAATTTCGATGACTTTTTACAAAAGGCATTGCGTGAACTAGAAATACATACAGAAGAGCGTGTAAATGCTATAAAAGATATTACTCTCCGAGAAGAAGATATGATGATAAAGGTTTTTGAAAAAAATCGGGATGCACTTAGTCATCTTTCTCAGCTGGAGCTGCTGCAAACTATCTATGAACAACTGACTAGTCTTTTAGAAAGGTATAGTAAAGAAAGTACTTATCTTAATCAAGGTATGAGAAGTGTCCTAACTAAACTGGACACGACTAATCAGAACCTTGAACTAATTAGAATTGAAGAACAAAAAAAGAAATAGGAAATCAATGGACAGTTGACAATGAATAATTGACAATTTCTAATACTGTATTTTCTGAAAGCAAGCAAACGCTCAATGATAAAACAAGAATCAACTATCGAAAGTCTATCATTCCTTTATGAATTATCACTTGCAACTGGCAAGACACTAGATTTTATTCAAAATAGCAATAATTTTCTTACCGTCCTTATGCCTAGTAAAAAGCTGGTATTTGCTTCTATTTGGCTCACCAATCGTTTTCTTGAAAATCAAGACGTTGAAAAAGGTCTTAACCTTGTTTTTGCGAAGCCTACGGATAAGCTTCAAGAAACTCAGATTACAACAAGTCATACGATTTGGAATAGGTTACAAAAGGATAAAGTATTTTCCATTACTCCTACTGATAAAGACTTTTCAGAATACGTTCAAGAACAAGTCGATCCAACAGGCGTTTATGCTTTTTATGCGTTGGATGGTATTGGTTTTTTAAAAACTTATTCTCTAGAACAAAAAGAGCATTATCAAGAAGCTGATTTCTTACAATTACAAGATGTTATTGCAAAGTTTACGATTTCTACAAAGGCTTGTTTTATTCATTCTAAGCTACAAACGGCTAAAGCGGTTCAAGAAATTGAACAACTTAGAAGGAAAAGATTACTCGAAGAATTAGAGTTTACCAATCAAGAATTAAAAGATTTTGCTTACATCGTTTCTCATGATTTGAAAGCTCCTTTGCGTGCTATTCATTCATTAGCAAGTTGGTTAGAAGACGATTATGCAGATGTTTTGGATGAAATGGGTTTGGAGCAATTGCAACTACTTCAAAGCCGTGCCGTGCGTATGCACAATTTTATTGAAGGCATTTTAGAATATTCTCGCATCGGTCGAGTAAAGGAACAATGGGTCAAAGTCAACCTTTCAGAATCAATCAAAAACATCATTGATATGCTCAATCCTGCGGAGTATATTCAAATAGAAATACCTGAAGTTCTACCGACTGTTTACGGTGAAAAGGTTAGAATTGAACAGGTTTTTCTTAACTTAATTTCTAATAGTATTAAATATAACGATAAAGAAAGTCCTATCATTTCTATACGTTGGCAAGAAAAAAATAATCGTTACTACTTTGAAATAGAGGATAATGGGCAAGGAATTAAGGAGAAACATTTCAATAAAATATTTCAAATATTCCAAACGCTACAATCAAGGGATGCGATAGAAAGTACCGGAATTGGTTTAACTATTGTCAAAAAAGTCGTTGAACTTCATAACGGTAAAATATCAGTCAAATCTGAATATGGCGTTGGTACAACCATGGCTTTTTCTTTTCCTAAATTTAAATAAACAAGGTTCTTTGACCATTAGGAACGTCAATCATATAAACATTCTACTCTTTCGCAAAATTATCGAAAACCAACATTTCAAATCATGGAAGAAAAATTAGCTGCCTTTAAGCGTCTATTGAACATTATGGACGATTTGCGTGAAAAATGTCCTTGGGACAAAAAGCAAACAATGCTTACTTTACGCAAATTGACTATCGAAGAAATGTATGAATTAGTCGATGCCATCATCGAAGAAGACATGGAAGGAGTAAAAGAAGAAATCGGAGATTTGATGCTTCACATGGTCTTTTACAGCAAAATAGCCGAAGAACAAAAAGCTTTTGATATAGCTGATGCTTTAAATGATATTTGCGAAAAACTCATCCGTCGTCATCCACATATTTATGGCGAT
>CAZMEH010000776.1:0-5790 GCA_964564885.1 uncultured Saprospiraceae bacterium
CAATTGAGACAAGTCTTTATGATTAAGAAAAGAAATATCTGTAATGCCCTCATTATATAATTCTAATGAGGTAGCTTTCGTTCTTTTGGCTTCTTCTATTTTACTTTTGGCAGTTTCTGATAGATTGGTCATAGTATTCTGGTGAATGTATCAATTTTGTTGATTTGAGCCTTAAATTTAAGGAAATATTATTATGATAAAGAGTCTAATGTTATTTTAAACCTGACCTAGTTCATCTAATTTTCTGAATTAGTTTTATAAGTTTAGACAATTCCATATTTTCGCACTTTCAAATAATTGGAACTAAATGAATTGTAAAAACTGTTGATTTGCAAAAGTTAGTAACAATTACAATAGTCAAGCAATCAAGACATGGAATATACGCCTAGAGCAATAGAAAAAAAGTGGAAGAAGTATTGGGACGACAACAAAGTCTATCAAGTGAGTATTGATACCAACAAACCAAAGTATTATGTATTGGATATGTTTCCATATCCATCTGGTGCCGGTTTACACGTTGGGCATCCATTGGGCTACATTGCCTCAGATATCTATGCGAGATACAAGCGTTTGAATGGTTTCAACGTTTTGCATCCGATGGGTTACGATGCTTTTGGCTTACCTGCCGAGCAATACGCTATTCAAACAGGTGTGCATCCTGCCGCTTCTACGGCTAAAAATCTCAACCGATACAGAAGTCAGTTAGATAACTTAGGTTTTAGTTTTGATTGGGACAGAGAGGTTCAGACTTGCGATCCAAAGTATTACAAATGGACGCAATGGATTTTCTTGCAATTATTTGATCATTATTATGATAATGTAAGTGATTGTGCAAAACCAATTAGCGAGTTAATTGAAATATTCGAAGAAGACGGAAATACGAATATCAATGTTGCAAATGCGCAAGATGATATTTTCTCTGCTTACGAATGGCAACAAATGACACCGAAGGAGCAAGACACTGTTTTAATGAATTACCGCTTGGCTTTCCGCAAAGTCGGTTATGTCAATTGGTGTGAAGCGTTAGGAACAGTCTTGGCAAACGATGAAGTCAAAGACGGTGTTTCTGAACGTGGTAGTTATCCTGTCGAGAAAAAAGAGTTGGTTCAATGGTCTTTACGTATCACTGCTTATGCAGAACGTTTATTGAACGGTTTAGATAATATTGATTGGAGTGAAGCGATAAAATCGCAGCAACGCAATTGGATTGGTCGCTCGGAAGGTGCTTCTTTGATTTTTGATATTGAAGGTCATAGCGGTAAAATCGAAGTTTTTACGACTCGACCTGATACTATTTTTGGTGCAACATTTATGGTTTTAGCACCAGAACATGATTTAGTAGCTGAAATTACAACCGCAACAGAACAAGCAAAAATCAATAAGTATTTGACTTATGTCAATGCTCGTTCTGATCGAGAGCGGGAGTCAGAAGTTAAAACTGTAACGGGTGCATTCACTGGCGCATATGCGATTAATCCTTTTAATAATGCTAAAGTTCCGATTTATATCGCTGAATATGTATTAAAGGATTATGGAACAGGCGCAATTATGGCCGTTCCTAGTGATGATGAACGAGATCAGAAATTTGCTAATCATTTTGATATAGAAATCATTGATGTTGTTGATAAAACGGATTTTCCAGAGGCTACATTAAATGATAAAGTAGGAAAAATCATTAATTCTGACTTTTTGAACGGCATGGATGTCAAAGATGCTATCCAAGAAATGTTCAAAAGAGTAGAAGAAATGAAAATTGGTAAAAAGGTGATTAACTATAGATTGCGTGATGCAAATTATAGTCGTCAACGCTATTGGGGCGAACCATTTCCTATTCAATATGACAAAGACGGTGTTGCATTCGCTGACAACGATTTGCCTTTAGAATTGCCAGATTTAGACAATTATAAACCAACAGCAACAGGAAAGTCTCCTTTGTCAAGAGTTACGGACTGGGTAACGGTTGGTAATAAAACCCGTGAAACGGATACGATGCCAGGTTATGCGGCGTCTTCTTGGTATTTCTTGCGTTATATGGATGCGAATAATGATGAAGTCTTTGCTAGCAAGGAATCTATCGCTTATTGGCAAGATGTTGATTTGTATATTGGCGGAACAGAACACGCAGTTGGTCACTTGATATATTCTCGATTTTGGCACAAATTCTTGTATGATTTAGGCTATGTTCCAACACAAGAACCATTCAAGAAGTTAATCAATCAAGGAATGATTCAAGGTCGTTCTAACTTTGTTTATCGTGCGAATGAAGCTTTTGCGGAAGAGTTTTTCAAAAAAGAATTAGCAGAGAATTACAATATCGAATTACAGCATGAATATCCAATTGCTGGCAATTATGTCGATTTTGCAATGCCAGAACATAAATTAGCAATTGAGATTAAATCAAGTGCTGATTTAAAACGCTACGTAAAAGAATTAAAGCCAAAGTTTGATGCTGAAGGTTGGAAATTATTAGTTATTTCGACTCACGAAATTGGTAAATACTATAATAATTTTGACATTATCGTTAAACGAATTAATCGTGCGATTGAAGGTGATGTTGACAATTCTCATTTAGATGAAACGGAACAACATCCGTTATTTATCTCTTTGGATTTTGTTAAAAAACACAATATTGATCATTTAGTAACGAGTTTACATGTTGATGTGAATATTGTTCATGGTGATTATTTAGATTTAGACGCATTTAAGGAATGGAGAGAGGAGCACGCTAATGCGGTATTTGTTACCAATGCTGATGGTCAATACTTATGTGGCAGCATGGTCGAGAAGATGTCAAAATCTAAGTATAATGTAGTCAATCCTGACTCAATGGTTGAAAAGTATGGTGCGGACTGTTTCAGAATGTATGAAATGTTCTTAGGACCACTTGAACAATCTAAACCTTGGGATACAAAAGGAATCGAAGGTGTTTCTAAGTTTTTGAGAAAATTTTGGTCTTTATTCGTCAATGATAAAGGTTTGAACGTTTCTGACGGTGAACCAACAAAGGCGGAATATAAAATCTTGCATACTGCAATCAAGAAATTAAGAGACGATATCGAACGTTTTTCTTTTAATACTTGTGTCAGTGCATTCATGGTTGCGACCAATGATTTGAAAAAAGCAACGTGCAACAAACGTACAATTTTACAACCTTTGGTGGTGATGATTGCGCCATTTGCACCACACTTAGCGGAAGATTTGTGGCATCAATTAGGTCATGAAGGAACCGTGCATGATGCAACTTTTCCAGTATTTGAAGAGAAATACTTAAAAGAAGATTCTATTAGTTACCCGATTTGTGTGAATGGTAAAAAACGTGCTACCGTAGATTTTGCAGCAGATGCTTCTAAATCGGATATGGAAAAAACAGCCAGAGAATTACCAGAAATTCAAAAATGGATTACAGAAGGAAAAGCAATTAGAAAAGTAATTGTTGTTCCAAATAGAATGATAAATATTGTAGTGAAGTAGAAAGGCACAAGCTTAAAGTCCAAATAAAAAAGCGCAAACAGTTTATCTGTTTGCGCTTTTTTCGTTTCATTTGAGTTTAGGCCGCTAAAGCAGCCGCTACTTTTCCGAAACTTGGTTTGTTTCATCAGTAATTTTCACCTACTACATTTTTTTGTAATATTTACGTTTCCTATTCATATGCGCTACTGATTTTTCAATACCATCTGGAGTTAATGGATGCATTTCAAAAATAGAACGCAAATAAGGAACCGTATCTGACATTGCCCAAAAGCGTTGAGACATTGGATTTAACCAAACTGCACGAGGAAAGCGAGTAGCAATTTTTTTCCAATCCTCTTGACTTGATGGCGTTAACTCATAAGGAGCCATATCAGCATCGCCAATTACAAATATAGAATAGTTATCGCTTTCTTTTAGGAGTTTTGAGACAGGAATTAGATTGCGTCGAGAAGGTTCGGTATAAACGCCATCGTAAATAGTATTATGAAAATAATATACTTTTAAATCATGGGCAAAACGAGTTTTCATTTTAGAAAACATCTTTTGTACGCTTCTGATATATGGAGTCATGGAATAGCCACCATTATCAATCAAAAGCATAACTTGTATCTTTTGTTGTGTCTTTTCTTTTTGAACAGGTAAGAATAATCCGCCAATTCTGACGCCTTCTTTAATCGTGTTTGGAATATCCAGCAACATTTCAGAAGTTTCATCCTCAATACCTTTCAATGCTGCTAAAGCTGCATCAATATTATTATCGCTCAATAAGGCTTTTGTATCAACAGGGTAGAAATTTGGGTCACCAATGACTGCACGAGCCATTTTTCCGCCACCAGAACCGCCAACTCTTATACCACCTTTAGCTGCGCCATTATTACCAAAAGGAGAATAACCACCTTGTCCAATCCAATGACCACCACCTCTGTGTTTGCGTTTTTGTTGCTGCGCTACTCGTTCCATTCGCTGACGCAACTCTTCCATAGACATATTTGAGTAATCGCCCATTTTATCTAAATGCTGATTAACTTCATCATCTTTTTCCGCTGTATCGGCACGATCGGGATCGTCATCTTTTAAAATTTCTTCGCCATCCATCATGTTTTTAATATCATAAGATGTCAAATGAACTTCATCTAAAAATTGGTCGATTAGTTCAGAAATTTTTAGCTCTTCCTCCATTTCAAAGCGTTCCTCATAAGCTGTACGCCATTCTTTAAATGTGTCTGAACGAACAATTGCACTATTTAGAGATTCTCCTTTTTTAATGTCAATCGTTAAGAAATATTCATAAAATGCTGTCGCAAATGGCCCATAATCCTTTGGACTATTTGCCACTAATCCACGCAACACCAAATAAATATCGCCAAGCGTCTTGACTAAATTCTTATCCATTGCTTTGCGCAATAGCAAAAGTGTGCGCACATCTGCGGATAATTTATGCTTACGAAATGTATGAGGAAGTGATTGGAACATTTGTTGTTTTTTTAGTAATTGACAGTTTTCAGTTGGCAGCCTGTCCTGAGTGCTCGGGACAAACTGCAAATCGCCGAGGTTTCGGGACAGGCTGCAAGCTGCAAACTAAAAACTACGCTACTGCTATCTCTTTAACAGGAACGATCATTTTTAGTTTTTCGATAGTATAATCAATTTCTTCTTTCGTATTAAAATGCGAGAATGAGAAACGAACCGTTTTTTTATCCATTGGCGCATTAATAGAAACTAGAACATGAGAAGCTTGTTCTGCACCAGAACTGCAAGCACTTCCACCAGAAACACAAATTCCATAGATATCCAAACTCATTATCATCATTTCAGTTCGTTCTGTCAATGGAAAGGAAACACTTAAAACGGTGTAAAGATAGTTCTCTTCATAATCACCATTGAATTGAATACCTTCAAAATTTGCGGTCAATTGCTCCATCAAGTAACTTCTAATACCTTCAATATGGGTTCGATAAGCCTCCATATTCGTGCAAGCTATATCAAAAGCCTTTGCCATTCCAACTATTCCATAAACATTCTCTGTACCGCCACGCATGTTGCGTTCTTGCGCTCCACCGTCAATGAAAGGCTTTATCATGGCGTCATTGCTAATATAAATGAAACCAACTCCTTTTGGCCCGTGAAACTTATGCCCGCCGCCAGACATGAAATGAATATTTGTTTTTGAAACGTTAACTGGAAAGTGTCCCATCGTTTGAACACTATCAGAATGAAAATATGTATCATAGGATTTGCACAACGCTCCTACTCTATCCAAATCCATTACCGTTCCAATTTCATTATTAGCGTGCATCAATGAAACCAATGTTTTCTTAG
>CAZMEH010000777.1:0-2027 GCA_964564885.1 uncultured Saprospiraceae bacterium
GATGCTAATCAGCACGGTAGCAAGTAAAAAAAGACTAGCACCTGCAGGAATTCTAAAAACTGGGTTGTCCATCATTAACGCTAAAAAAAGGAGCGAAAAAATACTCAGTACTTGAAAGAAAATAGCATTATTGTGGTGTTGCTTGAATACTTTTAAAAGTAGATTATTTTTATAATGTTTTACATCTCTAGTTCGACGAGTTCGCAATTTATCATTGATATAAAAATCAACATTCCAGCTGGTTAAGTTGGATAACTTATACGTTGAACGACGGGACTTCATAGGTCGATTAGGCGCAGGTGCACGAAGCATATTTCGTGTTACAAATTTAAAAATGTCTTTGTTTGTCGCTACAAAATAAGACAGTACAAAAAGCCAAACAATAAAAACACCTAAGCCAAAACTTAACACATAATAGAGAATACTATAACCTTTTGCAAACTCATTATAGCTTTGAAAATAAATGAGAAACCCTACGTAGATTAATATAAATATGGAAGGAAATATAAAATTATTGATACAAAAAACAAGAAAAGGTCTTTTGAGTGAAGCTAGAAAGGGAAACCTAAAACTATGTAGCATATAGGTAGTCAAATGCCAAATCATTAAAAAACCACCAAATGAGAAGCCGAGTATCAGGAAACTCCAAAACGATACTGTTCCCATATATTCGGGATCAAGAAATAAAAACATTATCCCATAGCTTCGCCCTAAGCCACCAACTATCCACAGCAAGATGACTAGCCAAACACTCAATAACATGGTGTTTTTCTGTAAATGCAGCAAGAATAGTTGTACTGGAAAAGAATAATAGATTTGTTCAAACGTTCTTTTCATGTAATTTTCTGATTTTTTTTATAAAAATAAGGAATAATTCAACAAGTTAAATATTTAGGTACCAAGACAAAAGTAATCGCAGGTTGAAATACTTGTCATTTTTTTATTCTACAATGCAAAAAATGTAAGCAGAGCTGGGCTCTGAGAGTATTTTTATCTTGGTACTTAGGTGTGAGGTTTTGTATTTAGGTTTATAAGTCGCAAGCCTTATATTTCATTCCATACTACTATGGATTTTAGGTTTAAAGGAGAATCGTAACCACGTTTACTAAACTTTTAAAGTTTAGTAAATGTATCTTTATCTCGATTTTTTAAGAATGTATAGTAGTATGATTTCATTCCTTAAATCCACAAACATGAAATTTTCTAGTTTACTTTTTATTGTTTTATTCACTGTTTCTAACCTAGCCGCACAAATCAATTATAGTTTCATCTCTGATAAGAAATTTCAAAATACAGATGAATTAGTTGGTTACTCCTTTAGACCAAATATGATTATTTATCCAGACAAGGAAGATCCCAAAGATTCGCAAGAAGTCGGGCTCGCACCAGAAGACATTGTTTTTAGGATTAGCAAAAACTACCTTTTAGTAGAAAGTGAATCGTATAAGCAATATAAAGGGGCGTATAGTATAAATTCGATTAACCCGTCAGATTATGGTTATACTATTAGTTTAATGAACGCACGTAATCCGAGTATTCAAGGGCATTTGAAAATTATTTTAAATAAGCAGCGTGAAGTAGATGCGTATATTTTTAAGCCATCCAATAAAATAGACGAGGTTATTTTTTATCAAGCTGAAATGTCAGAAAATCTGGATAAAGTTGAAACCGAATATTTCACGGATATAACAGATATAATGATTTCTGATACGTCACTTTGGCACACCACCGTTTTTCCATTCTTTGAAATGGAACAACAGCAAAGAAGGTTAACACCTGCGGATAGTGTGAGCATCTTTTTTGATGTTGATACAGTTGTTATTAATAAAAAGAAAAATAAAAAGCGACTTGATTATTATGTTGTTTTGAATTATATGTCAGTAGATAAGGATGGTTTCAGATTGATGGATAAGGTTGTTTTTTCAGTAGATGGCAAAACTAATCTAAGAGAAAACAATAGCGGCTCTGGGAACCGGTATAGGGTTGAGTTTAATGTCAAAACGCCTAAGAATACGCCAATCTATATT
>CAZMEH010000778.1:0-1631 GCA_964564885.1 uncultured Saprospiraceae bacterium
AACAATTTTAAATGAATCGTTTTAGCACATTTATATTTTTTTGCAGAAATAATTTGACAATTGAATTTTCATCTTTTTCGTTAAACTGTAACTGAGAATATATATTCTCAGTTACAAAAACCGTGAAGAACTAAATCAGTTAAGTTATTTTGATTTAGTATTTAACCTATTTTAAAATTCTCAAATCCTTAATTCTACTCAATTTACCGCCTGCACTTCGTGGAATCGTATCATATTTTTTCAATTCAACCTTCATACTCAAACCAATATTGTTTTTTATTTTTTTGCTCAATGCGCTAGTCAAATGTTGAATTTTATCATTTTCTAAAAAATCACCATCAATCTGATTCGACAAATCTTCGATGACTTCTACCTCCAATTTTACATTATCCATTGTGCCTTCCCGAGTAACAATCAGTTGATAATTAGCCGCCAAAAGTTCAAAATCCTGCAACAAAACTTCCACTTGTGTATGAAATAAATTTACACCACGAATAATCAACATATCATCAGAACGACCTTTGATAGAAGACATTTTGATATGCGTTCGTTTTGCGTTGCTATCATAATAAATACTACAAATATCATTTGTCCAATAACGTAAAATCGGTAAAGCTTGCTTTGTCAATGTTGTAAAAACCAAAACACCTTCTTCGCCATACGGCAACGGTTCGCCAGTATCTCTGTGAACCACTTCTGGATAAAAATGGTCTTCCCAAATATAACTGCCCGTTCCTTTTTCTTCAAAATCCTCTTGCGAAACACCTGGACCGATGATTTCACTCAAACCATAAATATTCGTCGCATTCACGTTAAGTGATTTTTCTACCTGCGAACGAATCGTTTCTGTCCAAGGTTCTGCACCTAAAATGGCATATTTCAAATTAAGATCATCCAGAGAAATACCACGTTTTTTGATTTCTTCGCCCAAGGTTTGCGCATAAGAAGGCGTACAGCAAATCACTTCGGGCTGAAAATCTTGAATAATCATCAACTGTCTATCGGTCATTCCACCAGAAACAGGAATAACTCCCATGCCGAGTTTGGTCGCACCGCCATGCATTCCCAAACCGCCTGTGAATAAACCATAACCGTAAGCATTATGTAATTTCATTCCAGCCTTTGCGCCACCAGCAACCAAAGAACGAGCAACGACTTCATCAAAAACTTTTAAATCATGGCGATTATAACCAACGACAGTTGGCTTGCCCGTTGTACCGCTTGAAGCGTGAATACGTACGATTTCATTTTGCGGAACAGCAAATAAATCAAAAGGGTAATTGTCTCGTAAATCTGTTTTTTTTGTAAATGGGATTTTATGCAAATCCTGAACGCCTTTTATATCCGATGGGCGGAGTCCTGCTGCGTCAAATGTCTTTTTATAGAAAGGAACATTACGATATATCTGATTGATAACGTTCTGTAATCGCTCATTTTGTAGTTTTCGTAGTTTATTTAGCGGAAGCGTTTCTATTTCTTTATTGTACATATTTGGTTTGGCTTTATTGGTTTCTATCTGATTAAATTGATTCTACTAATATACAAGAATTAAACACGGAGACACAAAGGCACAGAGTTAATTTTCTCTGTGCCTTTGTGTCTCCGTGTTTCAAAATAAAAAAATGTATTAT
>CAZMEH010000779.1:0-1659 GCA_964564885.1 uncultured Saprospiraceae bacterium
ACTAATTACACTGTATCAAAAGTTATTTAATACTCGTCCAAGGTAGCTTGCTGCCTTGTTTTGAAGATTAGATACATTTCATGCGAGAAACAATGGAGCAAGCTTGCATTGGATTGTACCGTAAAACTTTTGATACAGTGTACTAATGAATCACTCAAAAGACAACCATATAAAATCGCCAAATACAATAATAGATAACAAACCCAAACTAGAACTCAAGCAATATCCCAAATCAAAAAGACAAGGTTGTTATAGTCAGTAGTATTCCTATAAAAATAGCGGCTGTTTTAAGATGAATTGGCACTAAATAATGTGTAGAAAAAGTTAAAATATAGTAAATGAACTTGTTTAAAAATAATTCTTAGTTCGAGTTTTTAAACAAGTTCATAGCCTTGAAAAGAATTAAACGTAATTTTGTGATATAATTTTTTCACATTTTAGAAGTTTTATTAAAGAACTTCCAATCACAATTTTTAAAGAATATCACAAAATTTCTAAAACAATGAATAAATTAACGGTAATCCTCCTCGCAATACTATTTGCTGCTTCATCATGCACCGTGACAAAAGACGTACCTGCTGCTGTCGTTCCTAATCAAATCTGGTGGGTAAGTGGATTTAAAACAGAATGCGAAAGTGTTGAAAAAGTGAATTGCTTGGCTGTTCATAAAAATGAAAACATAAGCAATCCAAACTGGGAAAACCTCTATTCAAATATTGAAGGTTTTGAATTTGAAGCAGGTTATTTAAAGAAAATCGAAATAAAAATGGAAAAATTAAATCCTAAAAATGTCCCGGCTGATGCATCTTCTGTCAAATATACTTTAGTAAAAGAACTGAAAAAGGAAGTGGACGCTCGAACAAATATAATTGGAAAATGGATATTGAATCGATTGAATGACAAACCGATTAGTCGTTCCGTTCAAGTGCCGAGCATGGAAATAGACCTAAACCAAATGCGAGTGAGCGGTAGCGGAGGTTGCAACAAATACTTTGGTGCAATTGAAAAACTGACTACTAATATGATTCAATTTGGAGAGATTGCAAGTACAAAAATGGCTTGTTTCAACAATGATATAGAAAGAGATTACCACAAAGTATTCAGTACCGTGAAGACTTATCTGGTTGAAGGTGATAATCTTACTTTTTACAATGCAACAGGCAATAAAATTTTATCTTATACGAAGCAAGAAGATAAAGCAAATAAAAAAGAGCAGGCAACCGATCGACGTATTCATGATATTTGGGCAGCCGTACGCATTGACGGAAATCCGATTAATCGAATGGTTACAATTCCTCGTTTGGAAATCAATTTGACCAAAAATAAAATATTTGGCAATGACGGTTGTAATGAATATTCGGGTGCTATAACGGAAGTTTCAGATACTCAATTAAAGTTCGGGCGACTTGCTGCAACTCGGAAATTATGCCAAAATATGGAAGTGACAAACCGTTTTAATGAGGCGATGAGTAACGTTGCTTCTTATCAGTTGAAAGGTTTGAATTTGATTCTCTTCGATAGTAAAGGCAAGGAAGTACTCGCTTTTCTAAAAATAGATTAACACACTTACAAATAAACAGAAACGCCGATGTTACTCAAAAAGAGTAACATCGGCGTTGATCAATTATAAAGTAGTTCAGTAGTAAAAAATACTTAAAA
>CAZMEH010000780.1:0-8034 GCA_964564885.1 uncultured Saprospiraceae bacterium
GACTTGTTTAATTAGGAATGTAGAATTATGGATTACGAATTGAATATTAGTGCTATATTTTCTTTTATCCTAAATCACACTTTTCCACAATCAAAGAATCATAACTATGAGTTTTTTAAATGCACAATGGCGAAAATTGATATTGGTTAATTATGAAATTGACCCGAAATTGTTGGCTGATTTTATTCCAAATCATACGGAATTGGACTTGTGGAACGGGAAATGCTATGTGAGTTTGGTTGGTTTTAAATTTGTTGATACGAAGATATTAGGTTTGAAAATACCGTTTCATATTAATTTTCCAGAAGTGAATTTGCGGTTTTATGTCAAACATAAATCAGGTGATGAATGGAAACGAGGTGTTGTTTTTATAAAAGAGATTGTTCCTAAAGCTGCGATTACAATAGTGGCGAATACGCTTTATAAAGAAAATTATCAAACGCTACCGATGCGTTATGATTGGTCTGAAAATGATAATAATTTAAGTGTAGCTTATCAATGGAAATATAAAGGAAAGTGGCAAACGATGAAAGTAGAAGCGTCAAAAGAGCCTCAGCCAATTCCAAAATTGAGTGAAACCGAATTTATAACGGAGCATTACTGGGGCTATGCAAAGATTAATGAGACGAAAACCTACGAATACGAAGTAACGCACCCGATTTGGGAAGCTTATGAGGTGAAAGGTTTTGAAATTGATGTAGAATTTGGAAAAGTTTATGGAGAAAGGTTTAGCTTTTTGAATGAAAGTGAGCCAACTTCCGTGATGTTAGCAGAAGGTTCTGAAATAACGGTAGAGGCGATGAGGAAGATTTAATAAAATATATTGCTCTTAATGATATGTAAATTGAGCCGTTTCAAATTGAGAGCCAAAAATGAATCATATTCCCATTTCGGGAATTTGTTTATTAGCTGGGATTTCGTTATTGTTTGAGTAAAGACTATTGGAAATATAGAAGTATTCAATTGTTTTGCAGCGAATTGAGGTGTTTTCAAGAATGGACAGGAGAGAAGGGAAAATAGTTATGGTTTTATGTAGTAGCTGAAACGTAAGAGATTTCCAAAACCTACGGTATGCATACAAGTATTAATCTTAAAAATATTAAATAGAAAATTTAAAACCACGTTTACTAAACTTTTAAAGTTTAGTAAACGTAAATCTAAGCTTCTGAAAAGTACTAAAAAGGGCTTTGTAAACAAAGAAAGGACGATTCTGTTAAGAACCGTCCTTTTGCAATTAAAAACTTATTAAAACAAGGAATAATTTTTTATTTATTAGCATTCGCTAAAGCCTTAGACTGACTTCCGTGAACTTCAACCGTTAATTCGTAGCTAAAAGTTGTCCAGTTGTCAACAGAGTTGATAACTACTTTAGAATAAGAAACAGTGATGAAGTTGATGTCTTGACCTAAGAAATCAGCGTTATCGCCAAACCAGCCAGCAATACTACTTGCATTTCTACTTTTTATACCGTTGATTTTGTGTCCAACTCTTAATAAATGGTCATTTGAAGTAGATAAGAAGTTAATGAAGTTTTCAAAGTTAATGTTTCCATCTTCTTTAGAAATTGTTGCTGTAGCATTGTCAGAAACGTTTTCTTCATTGAAAATTAACGTTTTAACATCATTATCATCACTTAAAGAATATAATTCGATTTGTGGAGTAAACTCGCTTCCTTCTCCTTTAACACCACCTTCAATACTAGTTGTGAAAGAACCAATCAATTGCGCTTGAACTGTTAAAGCGAAGATGACTAAAGTTAAAGTTGATAAGAAGTTTTTCATTATTTTAATTTTTAAGTTTCAGTTAATTACAATTGGTCTAATGCCTAATCCGTGCCAAAAAAGTATTTTCTACACTTTTTAATTGTAAAATAATCTTGGCGAACCTTTTTATACATTTTTGTGACGAATAAAAAATGTTTCAAAAAGACGAAAAAAGTATTTTGAGTTTATGAATAAAGCTGGTTTTATACTTCAAATCAATAATTAAACTTTTTTTTTAACAAAACAGGATGAAAAATAAATTTTTGACCAGTTTTTCTTCTTAATAAAAAAATATTTATCTATGGTTGTGACATATAAAGGAATAGTTATTTTGAAAAAATAAAAACTGCATTGTCACAAATGGAGTTTTTGTAGAAAAACATCTGTTACGGGAGCTTATTGACCAACAAGGTTTAATTAGTTAAGGTATTTGTGATTATTATCACGAAGGCTAAATTTTTTTTGCTGTAACCTTGTAGAAAATAGATAAGTCTTAAACATATTTTTATTGTTACCTAAAGTTTACGTAGATGAATATTATAGAATTTATTAGTCACCCATGGCACTGGTCTATTTCAGGAGCTAGTGGTGGTGATGTTTTTACTGATTTACCTTGGGAAAAAGTTTGGTATCTCAACTAGTTTTGAAAACTTATGCACCGTAGTAGGTACAGGAAAAATATATGTTTTATTTGATATAGATTTAAAATATTCAGTCTGGCGTTTCTTATTCGTCGGCGGTACAATTATAGGAGGTTTTATCGGATCAACACTTTTAGCGAGTCCAGAACCTGTTGCGATTAGTGCTGGAACTATTCTCCTTGACGCTAATCCGAGACTTCGGGACAAGTTGGATAATTATTTGGTCGTTATCCATTGTCCATTTTCAATTATCCATTACCTTTCGTCTGCTTTCTATAATAATCTCAGTAGTTTTGTAGAATTATTTCAAATAGAAAAGCACGTAAAATCTATGGCTTTACGACCATACTTACATTTAAATGTAACAGAAGCAGGTTGCGACGAAGCAGGACGAGGCTGTTTATCAGGACCCGTTTTCGCTGGCGCAGTTATTTTGCCAGAAGACTTTCACCATCCTTGGTTGAATGATTCTAAAAAGATATCCGAAAAGAAACGGGATACGCTTCGTCCAATTATCGAAAAAGAAGCGATAGCTTGGGCAGTAGGAAGTGTTTCGCCAAAGGAAATTGATGAGATTAATATTTTGAATGCTTCTTTTCTTGCCATGCATCGAGCGATTGAACAATTGACGACCATTCCAGAATTGTTACTCATAGATGGTAATCGCTTTTCTCCATATTTAGGAATTATCCATGAATGTATTGTCAAAGGTGATAGTAAATTTATGTCAATCGCTGCGGCGTCCATTCTTGCAAAAACGCATCGAGATGAATACATGTATGATATAGCTACGCAATATCCGATGTACGATTGGGTAAATAATAAAGGTTATCCAACAAAAAAACATCGGGAAGCGGTCATCAAGCACGGAGCAACAGAATATCACAGACTTACTTTCAGAGGAGCAGGAGCTAAATAAATGGTTTTTAATTTTTTAAAAAAATGAGCAGACAGTTTTAAGTTTAATGTTATGTCGTTGCTCTGCAACTAAAACCTTAAATTGACGAGATTGGTTTTTAAATTGTCGACTCATTTATAGGGCTCTTGGGCGAATCTAGTGAAGAATAGATTTTTGATAAAAAACTTTCATCAAAAAACAGCTCTAACCGTCTATCGTTTTGAACCCTACCACGAAATTCACCGAAGAGCCTTTATTTTCCCTGAAGACTTTAAAGATTTTACTATTGATGCTTCTTTTCAAAATAGTTTCGGTGTTGCTGTAGGATTAAATAAAGCAGAATAAAGCAACGAATTCATTAAAGAATAAACACTTCAAGCAGCAAATTGCCTTATAATTACGATTTATAATTATTGAATGGGTAACATAAATTCATTTAAATATTGATATTCTAAATGTAAAACCGTAATTTTGTGTGCTATGTGGAAAAAATCGAGTATTTTTATTGTTTTAGGTTTCATAATGACACTAACAGCTTGTAAATCTTCGTTTGATACTTTATTAGTAAGTACGAACAATGAAGAAAAGCTAAAGTCTGCCTATACTTACTATGGAGAAGGTGAATTTTATAAGGCTCAATTATTATTTGAGCAAATAATGCCTTTTTATCGTGGTACACCAGAAATTGATAGTATTTATTATAATTACGCGAATACGCATTATAATTTAGATAATTACGTTCTGTCTTCGTACTATTTTAAGAACTATACTACTACTTTCGCTAACGGCGTTTTTTCAGAAGACGCATTGTATATGACTGCGTTTGCAAGTTATAAGATGTCGCCATCTTATAAACTGGATCAAACGTACACACAACAAGCGATTGACGGTTTTCAATTATTTGCCAATAGGTACCCGACAAGTGAAAAGGTAACTATTTGTAATGCTTTAATTGATGAGCTTCGTGTAAAACTGGAACGAAAAGCAGTAGCAAGTGCTGATTTATATTACAAATTAGGAAATTTTCAATCGGCAGATTATGCTTACAGAAATTTGTTGAAAGAATATCCTGATAGTAAAGACACTGAAAAAATTCGTTATAGAATAGTTTTGGCGTCTTATAAATTAGCAGAAAATACAATTGAAATCAAACAAGTACAACGCTATGTAGCGGTTTTAAAGAATTGTACAGATTTCACAAAGCGTCATATGGACAGTGAGTACAGTAAAGAAGTAATCGATATCAGAGAAGCTTGTAAGAGTAAATTAACAAAATTAGCACAGTAAAATAGATTGACGGTTTTAGCCTGCCTGACGGCAGACAGGATTTATGATTGAGAATTTTTATAATTCGCAATCAAATGTTTTAAAAAATCCATGACCAAATAAGATAAATTACTTATATATGAATGATATTAAAACATTAGCGCAAGGAGTATTCAATGATACTGCTCCTAAAAGTATCGCCAAGTTAATTGAAGATACTGGTAATATTTATCACTCTTTGTCTATTATTGCAAAGCGTGCTACTCAGATTTCTAAGCAAATGAAAGAAGAGTTGCATTCAAAATTGGAAGAATTCGCTTCTTCTACTGACAGCTTAGAGGAAGTAAACGAAAACAAAGAGCAAATTGAAATCTCTAAGTTTTACGAGCGTTTACCGAATCCTGTATTGATTGCAATGAACGAATACCTATCAGGTAGAGTTCACTCTCATTTCAAAGATGTAGATGTAGACGAATTTGAATAAATGAATTTCTAAACAGATTCATTGATATACTTTATATATATGATGGAAAATTGGAGAATTTATGTTCTTTCAGTTTTCCATCATTTTAGTTTTATCATAAGTCAAGGGTCGGATGCCTCAAAGGTGTTCAACTGTTGAAATTAAAAAGAAAGTTTGAAAGGTAAAAAAATATTACTAGGAATAACAGGAAGTATCGCAGCTTACAAAGCAGCTTCATTAACTCGATTATTTATCAAAGCAGGTGCAGAAGTTCAAGTATTAATGACGCCTTCGGCTGCAAAATTTATTACACCTTTAACGCTTTCTACGCTTTCCAAAAATCCTGTCCACACCAGTGTGATAGATGAAAGTAGTTGGAATAATCATGTTGAAATGGGATTGTGGGCAGACGCAATGGTTGTCGCTCCAACTACCGCAACGACGCTGTCTAAAATGGCGAATGGTATTTGCGACAATGTAATTGTTGCTACTTATCTTTCGGCTCGTTGTCCAGTCTTTTTTGCGCCAGCAATGGACTTAGATATGTGGAAACATCCTGCAACGTTAGGTAATTTGGCAAAACTTCAAAGCTATGGTAATCACCTAATTCCAGTTGGACACGGTGAATTGGCAAGTGGCTTGGTAGGAGCAGGTCGAATGGCTGAACCAGAAGATATTGTTGCATTTGTTAGCAAGCATTTGACAAAAGACAATACGAAACTAGCTGCAAAGCACGTTGTAATTACTGCTGGGCCAACTTTTGAAGCACTTGATCCTGTCCGTTTTATTGGGAATCACTCTTCGGGCAAAATGGGTATTTGCATTGCAGAAGAAGCCGCAGAACGTGGCGCAAAGGTGAGTTTGATACTTGGACCTTCAAAGCTAAGTACGAATCATCCTAATGTTGAAACGATCCGTATTCAGTCGGCACAAGAGATGTACGAAGCTACTGTTGAGCGATATGCGACTGCGGATGCGACTGTGATGGCTGCTGCTGTGGCAGATTATCGACCAAAAGTGGTTTCTACCGAAAAGATTAAGAAGAAAGACGGTGAAATGGCGATTGAGTTGGAAAGAACTAAAGATATTGCTGCGGAAGTGGGTAAACAAAAACGCTCAGATCAAATAAATATAGGTTTCGCTCTGGAAACTCAGAACGAAATGAAGAATGCTCAAAAAAAATTAATTAAGAAAAATTTTGACTTTATCGTTCTTAATTCGTTAAACGATAAGGGAGCAGGTTTTAAACATGATACAAATAAGATTACAATCGTGGATAGAGATAATAATATTCAAGAATTTGAGTTAAAATCTAAGCAAGCCGTTGCTGCTGATATTTTAGACAAAATTGAAACTTATTTTTAAAAAACGGTGGACGGTTGACGGCTAATGCTTGAGAGCTAATGGTTGACAGCAGCAGCGTATTTTAAATAAGTTTTTCATACTACTTTACATTTTTTTAGAACAGAGGATAGAAAATAGATTTTTTTATTGATTATCAATTAATTAGACTTTTTATTTCTTGTCTCTGTATTCTCTTCTAAAATGTATAGTAGTATGAAGGTTTTTATTAGAAACCCTATTTTAACTAATTAAAACTTTAAAAAATACGCTTCAATTCTGCTTCTGCAATCCAATCCCGATAGCTATCGGGACGTAAATCTGGTTTGCCGTGAGGCAGGCTAAAATCGTAAATAGAAATAGACTATGAGATTTTCATTCTTAACATTTTTCTTTATTAGCTGTGCACTTTTTGTTTCTGCACAAGAATTCAACGCACAGGTAAAGATTAACACGCCTAAATTACAAACTGCGGATCCAGCAGTATTCAAAACGCTCGAAAAAGCAATCGTTCAATTGGTCAATGAAACAGCTTGGACTGATGACGAATACGAGCAACACGAGCGTATTAGTACAAATATTACCATTAATATTACAAAAGAAAACTCTGCTACTAGTTTTGAAGCGACGATACTAATACAAGCCAGTCGTCCCGTTTTTAACACCAATCAAGAAACACAGCTTCTATCAATGCAAGACCAATATGTCTCGTTTACTTACGAACATTACCAGCCAATGGAATTTGCAGCCAATACTTTTACCAATAATATGACTTCAATCGTAGCATTCTACTGTAATGTTATTCTAGGAATGGATTATGATAGCTATTCTCCAAATGGCGGTAGTCAATACTTTCAAAAAGCACAAGATATTTTCTCTAATATTCCACCAAATATTATTAATGCTGACGATGGATGGAGTTCTGTAAAGGGAAATAACCGTAACCGTTATTGGTTATTAGAAAATATATTAAGTCCTAGAGTCACGCCAATGCGTCGTGCAATATATGATTATCATTTGAGAGGATTGGATAGAATGACAGAGGATATTGCAGGTGCACGTACTTCAATTGCCAATGCAATCACTAAAGTGTCTCAGGTCAATAGAGCTTATCCAAATTCGATGATCGTTCAATTGTTTGGAATTGCTAAAGGTGATGAAATTCTTCAAATATTCATCAAATCTGATCCCGCTACTAGAAAGAAAATATATGAAGCGATGATAAAGATTGATGCAACTAATGCTTCAAAATATGATCCATTAAGGTGATTTAAATAAAAAGACAGACAATAAAATTTTGATTACCAGTTTTTTGCAAAATAACGTAATATACGGAAACTCTTGTCCAAGTACTTATAACCGATGTTACACAAAAGGTTAAATAGAGAGTTAACGTATTTATATTTAAAATTTGTCAAAAGTAGCTGTAGCCATTCTTTTTTGTTGCTTTTTGGTTTTACCAAAAATCGCCTTACTGCGCTTCGCAGTTCAGCGAACTATACTCACGAGCCTGCCTGTCGTTAACTTGGCAGACAGGGCGAAGACCGAGTAATAGCAAAAAAGAATAAGTGAAGGCGGAATTTGACGGCTTTTTGCTTCTTTTTAGCTGGAAAAAGATGATGCCAACTCTGCGCAATATGAGTTCTCTAAATTATATTTTGC
>CAZMEH010000781.1:0-4859 GCA_964564885.1 uncultured Saprospiraceae bacterium
GCTTTCATTTCAATTTTATTTTATTCAAAAATATAATTTTTCAAGCCTAAGGGATTATAAATAAGCTAACCTATACATTAGGTTCGTAAAAATTTTAAGTAACTTGCGGTAAAATTAATGAAAGCATCAATAAGGTGTTCTTACTTTCAAACACTCGCATGGACAAATTAAAGTTTTTATCTAAATATAAACAAGGGAATTTAAGAAATCGTCAACTCAATCAGCAATTAGATATTATCCGTTATTTATCAAAATCAGAAACAGGTCGTTCTATTCCTGAAATCGCAAAACACATCAAAAGTAGTGTTCCTACTATAACCAAACTCGTTAAAGAACTATTTGACCATAAGTATATAATTGAAGAAGGTAAACGAGAAACAGATAACGGAAGACGACCAACTTTATATGCCGTCAACCTAGAAAAATTTTATGTAGTCGGAGTAGAAATTTTATCAAAATTCATTCATGTGAGTATTGTAAGGATTGATTTTAAAACAGCTCATAAAACGTTTAACCGTCAATTTAGATTAGAGGATACTAACGAGTGCTTACATTATATTCGTGATTATATTTATAATGCGATACAAGAATCTGGCATTATAAATGAGCAGATTATTGGCGTTGGAATAGGAATGACGGGAGACGTAAATGGTCATACAGGAGTACCTAGCCATTTTTTTACAAATAAAGCCTTTTCGTTCAAAACTTTTCTAGAGCAAAAACTTCAATTGCTAGTTAGAGTAGATAACGATACTCGATCCATCGGAATTGCAGAACAAATACTGGGACAAGCTAAGGGAATTGATAATGTTCTAGTCATAAAAGTTAGTCGAAATCTAGGATTGAGTATCATTCTCAATAAAACCATTATTATGGGTAGCATGGGTTTTGCGGGCAATTTTGAGCATACCCAATTTTTAGATAATAATCGCCTCTGTAGTTGTGGAAAAATGGGTTGCTTAGGCACAGTAGTTTCAGGAGAAGCTTTACAAAACGACTTAATCGAAGCTTTAAACGATAACAAACAATCGCTTCATTTCAAAAAAGAAAATAAAACCGACTACGAATACCATGATGTTTTGGATGCCGTTTTGAAAGGAGATGCTTTGGCTATTGAACTTTTGCAACAACAAGGTGATAAGCTAGGACAAGCCCTTGGAAACCTTGTCAATTTATTTAATCCAAGCTTAATACTCATCGGTGGCGAATTCGTTATGGTAGAAGATTTCTTTATTGATACTATAAAAATGGGCATCAAAAAGACCGCTTTAATTGATACTATGCTGAATTGCAAAGTAAAGCCATCTAATCTGGGGCGTTACCTAAGCTCAAAAGCAAGTGCCTGTATGCTTCTAAAAACCTGTGATTTGGTAGAGTATTAATTTTCACTTTCTCAAAAGCCACTAATATAGAGGTCGAATACTTTAAGAGTATTCGACCTCTAATGCTTTTACACCTAATAAATACTATGCAATAATCATTTTAACAATATCAATATTTGATATTATTAAAAATGTGTACAATATTATTTGTTTAATAAAAAAAATTACTAACTTGCATTTAAATCAGAAAATACTTTATTATTTTACCCTACTTTAATAATATTTAATAAAAACAATTATAGTACATAAGAATACTTCTAATCAATTATTTATCCAAATACTTTATTATGAATCTAAAATATCTATCTTTTTTGACCTTAATGTGTTTAGCGCAATTTGCCTTCGCACAACGCACGATTACGGGCGAGGTCTCCGACGCTAGTTCTGGCGAAAAACTTATCGGAGCAACTATTGTCGTAACTGGTACTACAAATGGTATTATAACAGATGTAGCAGGACTTTTTTCTATTCAAGTAGCAGATGGTGCTAAGTCGATAGAGATTAGTTATACTGGATACTCGTCTCAAACGATTTCCATTGAAGGTGTTAGCACTGTAAACATTACATTAAACGAAGGTATTGATGTAGGTGAAATAGTTGTAACAGCACTTGGTGTCGAGGAAAAACGTTCTAGCTTATCTTATTCAACTCAACGCTTGGAATCAAAAGATTTCAATGTTTCTCGTATCGGAGATATTTCTCAACAATTGGCTGGACAAATCCCAGGATTATCTATTTCTACAGGAAATGGTTCTGGTGTTTCTTCTTCTCGTATTGTATTGAGAGGTGAAGCGTCTTTGAATATTAATAAAAACCAGCCTTTAATCATCGTTGATGGTGTTGTTGTTTCTAACAACTTAGATGGTGTTGGTGGCGGTGCAGATAGCTGGTCAAACTTACCTGTTGATTATGGAAATGGTTTGACAGATTTCAACACAGATGACATTTTAGATGTAACCGTATTGAAAGGTCCTAAAGCAGCTGCCTTATATGGTACTCGTGCTGCAAATGGTGCATTAGTTATTCGTACTAAGTCTGGTTCTAAGACAAAAGGTATTGGTATTGAATTCAATACTGGTATTTCTATGGAACAAGTAGGTAATTTCTGGGACGAGCAGACCGAATATGGTGGTGGTTTTGATAATACTTTTAGAGCAAACTGGGGCGGTAATTATGGTGCGCCTACTGATGGTTCTTTAATTTCTCAGCCTACAGGTACAGAAGCTGGAGTAGGTATTACACCTGCGGCTACTCCTTATAACAAAAGCCTTGACCGTAAAGGTTTTTTCCAAACAGGAACAGGTTATAATAATAATTTAGCCATTTCTTTTGCAAATGATAAAATGTGGGGCCGTGTGTCAATGGCAACATTGAACAAAACGGGTATTGTTCCAAATACGGAATACCAACGACGTAATATAAGTATTCGTTTAGGAGCGGAAGTAACAGACAAGCTTCGTATTGATGTTTCTTCTAACTATGTAAATAGCGGTTCTGACAATTTACCCGTAATTGGTGGTGGTGGTGAAGGTATCATCAACAACATGTACTGGGGCATGAATAATTACGATTATGATGACTATAAAGATTACTGGTTGCCTGGTCAAGAAGGAATTGCTCAAAATTACTTTCTAACTTGGGGCACAAATCCTTATTTGATTGTCAATGAAAACTTAAACGGCTTTAACCGTAACCGTATGTTTGGTAATCTAAAAGCAACTTATAATGCTACAGATAAGTTATCATTCTTCGTAAGAGCGGGTACTGATTTTTATAACGATAGAAGAAAATCACAAAGACCATCAGGACAGCCGAACTTCCCGAATGGTATGTATAGAGAGCAAAACATTGGTTATCAAGAAACAAATATTGATTTCTTAGCTACTTATTCTGATGATATTTCTGATGATATTAGCTTTAGAGTTACAGCTGGTGCTAATCGCCTTGACCAAAATTTTGGTAATCAATTCTTTGAAACTCGTAATTTAGGTGTTCCAGGTGTTTACAATCAAGGAAACGCAGGTGATGTACCAAACTTAGGACAATACGATGCAGCAAAACGTATCAACAGTCTTTATGCAACGGCACAATTGAACGTGAAAGACCAAATCTTTTTAGACGTTACAGGTAGAAATGACTGGTCTTCTACTTTACCAACAAATAACAATTCTTTCTTTTACCCATCAGTTGGTTTGAGTGTATTGATTTCTGAAATGGTTGACTTACCAGAAGTAATCAGTTTTGCACAATTAAGAGGAAGTTGGGCAGCTACAGGTAATGACACTGACCCGTTATTGACGCAACGTGTATTGGCTTTTGGAACTTTACCAAGTTCTGTTATTAATCCATCTTTGTTGGTTAATCCAGCATTGCGTCCAGAAAAAACAAATGCAATTGAAGTTGGTGCTGAAATTAACTTCGTAAAAAATAGAATTGGTTTAGAAATAAACTATTACAACAATGTAACAACTGACCAAATTCTTCAAACACCTATCAGTCAAGCATCTGGCGCATCTAGCCGTTTGATTAATGCTGGTAAAGTTAAGAACTCTGGTATTGAGCTTTATTTAAGAGGAAAGCTAGTTGATACTAAAGATTTTGATTGGAGTATTGCTGTAGCTTGGGCTCGCAATAGAGGTGAAGTTATTGAGTTGACAGAAGGTGTAGAAAGTTTCATTATCGCTCAAGGTCCTTCTGGTGGTACAGTTGAAGCTCGCCCAGGTGGTAGAATGGGTGATATGTACGGTCGTGGATTTGCTCGCTCGGCTGACGGTGAAATCATTTATGACATCGTTGATGTGAATGGTACAAATTTATCTCGTCCAAGAATGAATTCAGCAGTTCAATTATTAGGAAACTATAATCCAGATTGGACAGCAGGTGTTACTAATACTTTTAGTTATAAAAATATTGATTTAAGGGTATTATTAGATTACCGTAGCGGTGGCGTAATGTACACACATACAGGTTCTTACTTATATCGTTCTGGTATTACTACTGAAACTTTACCATATAGAACAGAAGACTTTGTTCCAGAAGGTGTGAATGAAAACGCTGACGGTTCATTTACTACAAATACAACTTCTACAACAGGTCAAGATTTCTATCGTGCTTATTTCCCTGCGGCTAATATCGAGGCGAATACTTACGATGCTACTTTCTTGAAATTAAGAGAAGTGTCTTTAGGTGTAAATCTTAAAGAATGGTTACCTAATATGCCTGTAGAGAATATCAACTTGGCTTTTTTCGGTAGAAATCTTTGGATTAAAACCAAAAGTGAAGGACTTAGACACTTTGATCCAGAAGCATTAGCTATGTATGGTGGTACTTTAGTTCCAGGTTTTGAAGTTGGTCAATTACCAAGTCCAAGAGTATTTGGAGTTAACTTAAAAGTAGTATTTTAATTGAATAGTAGAATTGTGTTATTGTAAAATTGTAATGATTTATGAATACAATAACACAATTCAATACTACTCT
>CAZMEH010000782.1:0-16787 GCA_964564885.1 uncultured Saprospiraceae bacterium
TGATGATATTGTATTGGATTTGAATACGCATTATATTAATTACGATGCAAATACGGTACATAAAGCAGAGGTTTATATCAATGTTTATACACAACCTCAAGGAACCGCTAACCAAGAAATGCAAACTTTTCTAATCGCTAATCCAAATATTTATATTCCAAATAATGGAAACCCATATAATTTTTCAGAAAATATAAATTTCAATTTAGGCGAACTCTACTTGTGGAGTATTATGGGACATACGCATCAATGGGGCAGCGGATACACCGTGCATAAACGAATAAATGGTCAAAAAGGTGATTTGATATACGATGCGGCTTGTCCACAAGGTGAGCCAAATTGTGCCACGCCATTTTTTGATTACCAACATATTCCAATGAGATTTTTCGATGAACTACTTCCTGTTACGTTTAATGCTCCAAATGGAATCGTGCATGAAGCATCTTATATTAACACAGGATCAAGTCCTGTCGGCTGGGGCGATACCTCAGATGATGAGATGATGGTCTTGGTTTTTATGGGCGTGTCGGATACGACAGGCGTTGTGACAAATACGGGTAAGATTATAGCGAATCCTTTAAATGAAATAAAGGTTTTTCCAAATCCTGCCACACGACAAGCTGTATTTACAGTGCCTTCAACAGTTCAAGAGTTTGATTTTATATTGTTTAATATGCTAGGTCAACAGGTTAGAAATATCAATGGTTTAAGAAATAATGAATTGGTTGTTGATCGAAATCAACTTGAAGCAGGGATTTATATCTACCAAATTAAAGATAAAGAAGGCAATGTAAAGACAGGAAAGGTGATTTTTAGGTAGATTTTATGTAGTAAAATAGAAAAGCCGTGTCACAAACACATAACATTAATTTACTGTTTTGTGACATGGTATTGATTTAAAGTGTTGTTTTTACACTATAAATTAATGCTTTTTACTAATAATACAATCATTTTTTGAGGGCTCTCAACTATGTTTTCCAAATATTAATCGGGATTCATAGCCTTATATTACATGTTTAATTAAACAATATAACACCGAGATAATTGGTCAAAAAAATTGATTTGTAATTTTATCTATGCTTGGTTCGTCACAGAAAAAAAAACTAACTAGTGAATATAGAGAAAGGAATATAGATATTTGCACTACAAGCAATTAACAGCAGAACACGGTGTCGAAAGAAAAGAGTTTGTTAGTTGTTTCTACAAAAAGGTTTTTGTGAGTGTTTGTTCATAGTTTTTGTTTTTTCATGATCCCTATCACCCAGATAGGGATACTTTTTTTTTAATCAGATCGCTTCGCTGGTAGATGTCAGAACACTTCGTTGTCATAGAGACATCCCTTAATTAAAAATTATTCATTCCACATTTAATATTCCACATTGAACATTAAAATTACTCATGGTATTTAATTAGCCATTCATAAAATGACCAAAAAGCAGCACCAACGAATATTTTGATAGCTGCGCCAATCAGAAAAGGTGTAAAACCATATCTAAAAGCAGCTGACCAGCCAATAAAACTAGCTAAATAAGAAACGCCAATCGCTAAGATAATTCCTGTTCCAATAGTCATTGCTAGTAAACTTTTGGTAAAACTAGTTGCCCAGCCTTTTTCGGCTAACCAACCAACGACAAATGCGCCAACTAGAAAACCTGAAAGATAACCGCCCGTTTTTCCAAAAATAACAGCCGAGCCAGAAGCACCTTCTGCAAATACGGGCAATCCAAAATAACCAAGTGCCAAATAAACAAAAACAGCTAAAGAGCCTAACCAACGATTGGTCGAATAAGCAAATATTAAAACAGCAAAAGTTTGCCAAGTGCTAGGAATATCTGATGATAAAAATGAAATGTCAAGTTTCGTTTGCGCTAAAACGGACATTAATGTAACTCCAAATAGTACCGAAAGGAAAGCGGAAATAAAATTAGTTTGGTTTGAATCGCTCATGTGATTTATTTTATTAGTTTCTTCTAGTTGGCTTATTAAAACCTAGAATATTTTGTAATGAAATCTAAAACAACCATGAAATGGTTAAAGAACAAGCACCTTAGAACTCTGAAAGAGTTTAACTATTTCAGCGTTTATGTTTTTATTCTATTCGTTACTGCAAAATGTTATAATCAAGAATTTATCAAGAAATAATAACACCTTCTGCTTCATCTCCAATCGTTTCGTGCGTACCTTCCTGAAAACGATAAGCAGAATAAGTAGCAAGAAGTGCATCGACATGATGCCAAGAGACAACTTCTGCTTCGTTAAATTGAAAAGGTAATTCCTTTGCTAAATAGCTGATAATAGGAGCGAGGTATTCTTTTTGTTTTTTATAATTCATTGCTTTTAAGCCAAATTTTCGAGCCTGTAAAGCAGGATAAGTTTCAAAAACAGCGATGTTTTGTTTCTCTAAAACGGCTTTCAACCTCATTGCTCTAGCCGTTAAACCGCCGAGAAACATTGGCGACATACCTTTGACTGTTCTATCCGCTTTGCGATAAAAATAATCATCATAGCCTATTTTGTTCAAATAAACATTAGGCAACGAAAGCGGCGCATCAATGAAAATAGAATGAGGCTGATGTTCTTCTACGCTTTGTAGAATGAATTTATCGGCATCTTTATTTTTTTGACTCGCAAACAGGCGAACAATATTATCCTCTAATTGTCCAATAACGGTCGTTCCTGCTAATTTGCTACCATAATCAATGCCCCAAAGGCGTATGTTTTTCTTCATTTATTACTTCTTTTAATTTTTTGTGAAATCAGATTGGCTTATTTTTTATAAAGTATTTCCTGACACCTGAGACTTTTTTATTTTGTTAATTCTGACCAATTACCCATTATTATCATCGGTTCTTGTTCGGGCTTTAGCCATTCAATCAAACGGACAATATTTTTCTCTTTCATTGAAATACAACCTGCTGTATATGCACCTTCCCTACGTTGAACATGCAGAAATATAGCACTTCCTTTTTCAGGGATAGCTGGTTGAGTATTGTAATTTATGATAATTCCATATTTATACAAACGGTCTTTTCTACGCATGACTTCCATGAGTGCGGTCGCTGGTTTTTTGGTTAATAATTGATTGTAAGTTGCTGATTTTGAGTCGCTATCCCAATAATGGTTTTCATCTAATGTTATAAAATCAATACTGTGAGAAATATTATCATCGTAGCCAAATGCTTTTCCTATTTCAAAAACACCTGTTGGAGATTTGCCATCGCCTTCTATTTTTTCATCATAAACAGCAAAACCATTTTTACCAAAATTAACAGTAATGGTATCAAAAGTAGATTGCCATTTGCCATTAATTCTTTCAAATCCAACTAATTCACCAGTCGTTTCTGATTGGTTTTGATTGTAACTGAGAATAACTTGATTAATGGTTTTTTCAATATGATACTTTTGTAAGATACCGTCTATCAGATGAACCTCCTGTTCAACAGGAAGCGGTACTTCTTCTTTTTGAGAGGAAGAAGTAGGTTCATTTTTACATGAAAAAATAAGAATAGTAGAAATGAGGAAGAGTAATACTTTTGATAATTGCATATTTTTAATTTATCAGAATAGAGCAGAGGACAGAGAAAATACCAAATAGATACGGTTATTTTCTCTCTTCTATCTTCTACATATTTAACCAATATGTAAATTTAGCAACTATTGCCCGATTTTTTCCACTAAAATCAGAAGCAAAGTAATTATCCGTATAAACAATGAAGAAATCAGACACTGGTTTGAAACGCCATTGTAAACGAGCGTTAATATTGAAATTATCCGTCTGATTATTGTATTGTAGAAAAGTAGTCAAGAATAAGTTTTTACTAAAAGTAATATCAATGCAAGGTCCAAGTAAAATGAGCGATGATTGAATTTCAGGTCGTTTAATGAAATTATAAGAATAATTAAAAGCAATCGAGCCGTAAGGTCGAAAAGCATAAGTCAATGCGCCATTAATACTATATCTAGAACCGTTATAATATTGTCCTATAATCGGATTGATTGAAAAATTTAGTACCTTTCTACGATCTGATTGATAATAAAAGCTGACTTGGTTGAAACGATAATCGGTATTTTCGGCTAAGAAAACAGAGTCTAATCCAGATGCGTCAAACCTATCCGTTAAGTAAACATAATCGTTTTGTATACTAATCGTTAATCGACTATTGTCTTTTAAACTAGCTCGCCAATCTAGCGTAAAACTCTGATCGGTCTTGAAAAAATTAGCCGTATCGCCCATTTCGTCCAATATCCTTTGCTGATAAAGTATCGTATAATCTAAGTTAAAGCTATGTCGATTGAGCCATTTACTATCTTTAGGATAAAAGAAATATTCTATTTCTGGACTATAACGGTGAAAGTTTTTACGTTGAACAAAACCAGCTTGCGCATCAAAACCATCGCCAACGCCTTGAGTGGTAAATTCTATCCTATAATCTCTAACTTGATAATTGACTTGTGCGCCATATGCTCCTTTGAAATTGAAGGTATCCGCAGGCGTTATGGCTTGATGATAGAAAAATTCGCCTGTCCAAACATTGTCAGAAGAAGCTAAATTATAATCAATTCCAATGATGCGATTATACGGATCGTAATCGGTATCCTCTGCATCAATTGCTTGTTGATTGACCATAATCAAACCAATATTAGAACGAGCAAATAACTTGCGTTGAAGCGCAGCGACCGTATAATTGAAACCAGGCAAATCATAATCTGGATTTGCTCGTGTTTGTGTATTTAGTAAGCCCAATCGCCAATTATTATCCAGCTTTCCGCTTAATCGAGCTCCATAAACGATTGGGTTTTGAACAGTCGTATTATTGCTATCTACGGCTATTCCTATTCTTCGAGAAAAGAATGGCTTGGTACGATGATTACCAAATTCACTAAATAAATCAGCATTTTCTAAGAAAAATTGACGTCGTTCTGGGAAAAATATTTCAAAGCGACTTAAGTCGGTCACTTGTCTATCTACTTCCACTTGTGAAAAATCTGGATTGTAGGTTAAATCTAAATTTAAACCAGAGGTAATGCCCAATTTTGCATCAGCACCGATGTTGTAATTATAGTTGTTTTTACCGTCACCACTTTGAAAATCTTGTTCAATATCTCCTCTGATATATGGAATAAGTGCAACATTTGTTCCTGATTTTTTAAGCGGTTCTTCCCAAATCATTTCGCCCATATAGGCTAAATTCATAACGATTTGATTGCGTGGAACACGTGTCCAAGAGCTTATTTCATTAAGTTGTGTATCAAATCGATAAGAATTAAAACGCCATTTGGTACTTCCATCTTTGAAGCGAATAGTCTTGAATGGGATAGCAAATTCTGCTACCCAATACTTATCATGAATTTGAGTTGTTCCGAACCATTTATTATCCCAAGACTCCACAAAGTCCTCAGAGGAAGTTCCGCCATTCGAAATGAGTGCTTCTCGCCTAACGCCATATGGATTGATACCAAAGACAAAAGCATTTGTTCGATCATCGTATGTATCAAACAGAAGTGTGATGTTATCGCTACCGCTAGCACTGTAATCTCGACGAAGAGAAGGCGTAATATATTCGTTTGAAATAGCATGACATTTAACGCCGACATAAAAAAACTCGTCGTCGTAGGTCATGTATATTTCTGTCTTCTGTTCCGCTTTTGCGCTGTCAGACGGGAAATACTGCCAAAAATCATCGGCGGGATAACCTTGACACCAAGCGTCTTCATTCAATTCGCCGTCTAATTGAATGACACTATTAGTCCTCTTCAAAAGTAAAGAAGGTTCTTTACCTTGAGAGAGGATATTTGGTGATATTAATAGAATGAGTATAGTTAATAGTAATAGTTGTTTCATTCGTCCTTTTTACTACACTACGAACTAACAATATTCACTTTGATTACTAATTAAATGTGCGATACACGTTTAACTATTAGTCAATATTTAGAACTTTTATTTTTGTACCTGTGGTGAATATTGTATAGTATATCCGCTTAGATTTAAAAAACATATGAATACTTTGCCTTTAAATGAGACAGGTTTTGTCATAGGTTTTCAAATTTTGGAATATGTAAATACTCCAAAATTCATCTAAACAAATACAATCAAGCTTAATGATTTGGCATTAAGATATTTCGTAAATTATTCTTTAAAACTTTTGCCGTGGTGTTCTAATGTTTTAAGACGGTTGTATAATATCTTGCTACTTATCCATACCTATTAGTCGTGTTATACTTAGGTATAGCAGTTGATATTTATATTAAGATGTGATTAGTAAGGAGAACCAAAAAAATAATACTTTGTCCTTTTCTAGCTTCACAATTGTTTTATGACAATTACGATAACTTATACTTCTATAGACTTAAAATCTTTCTACAAGATACAGAACGATGTTTCGTATATAGTATTTTTATATTCTTAGGTGTGTTGGAAATTAAACTATTACAGCAAAGATACATTTTTAAATAATTAGACCAAATCAGATTCGATAAGTGCTAAAACACAAAAGTTGTTTTGAGCGTTAGAGAGCTGAAAAGGAGAATTTATTTTTATTATTCAATGATTTTTGATGAAAATAAAAAACGTATAATGGAAATTTTTTCATGTCACGAGTATTCAGAATCAGTTTATTCTTGTCGAAAGTTATCAAAAAGTCCTTATATTTTGTCTTCTTCAATAAAAAAATTAAATCATCTAAAAATAATAGGTTGTAGTTTTATGTTTTACTAAAACAAGCGACAATTTTTTTCGCTAAATTATAATCTATTAATATCAATCATATATAAAATGAAATTTTTTACAATAACAAGTGTTCTTTTCTTAGCATTAGGTTGGGCAAATTTTCAACCAACTAAAACAGTAACACTTACTGGCGAATTATCAAATTGTACAGCAACAAGTTTAACGCTGTACAAGCATGATGGGATACAATTGCAGGTCGTTCAAAAAATACCAATTACAGTACAAGAAGGACGCACAGACGGGAAAATAAATACTAAAGTACAAGTCGAAAATGGATTTTATTTCTTAGGCTTAAATGATAAAGATTATAAAATAATTCTATTAGGTAATGAGTCTACGGTTAATATTAAAGGAATTTGCGGTCAATATAAGCAAATGACTTTCGATAGTCCTGACAACAAAGCCTATGACGCTGCTTTTTTACAAATCAATTTTTTACAAAAAGAATATCAAAGTACGTTGAATAAATATCGTGGTGCAGGAAATAATCCAGACTTGAAAAAGCAATTGGATGATAAAATTGCGGACATTGATCGTAAAAAACGGGCATTGCTAAATAAGCATAAAGACAGTAACCCTGTACTTAGTAGAGTCGTTGCATTGCAGACTTATTTTAGTTATCAAAAAAATAAGGCTGGAAATCAAACGGAGGCAGACTATTTCAGCAATAACTACATTAAGCAAGTTGATCTAAAAGATAAAGAGTTCAATAATATTCCTCATATGATGGATGTTTTTCGTCAATATGCTTTTACGTTAACATCAATTGGCTTGACTAATGACCAGCAAAAAGATATTGCACAAAAGCAATTAGATAGAATACCAACTACAAGTAAGACAGCTCGTAAATCTGCTTTAAGCGGTATTATGCTAGGTTTTATGGATAAAAATAATACAGCTTTTGTTCACTTTGCAAATAAGTTTGTTAAAGAATATAAAGGAGAAAATTCACAAATTGCTGCGTTTTTGAATAATAAAGTAAAAGCTATGGCTTCTTTTACTGTTGGAGGTGAAGCGCCTGATTTTGCTCAAAATAGTCCAGAAGGCAAAACTATTAGCTTAAGTTCATTGCGTGGAAAAGTAGTCTTAATTGATTTCTGGGCAAGCTGGTGTGGTCCATGTCGTAAAGAAAATCCTCATGTTAAAAAACTGTATAGTCAATACAAAGACAAAGGATTTGATATTCTGGGTGTGAGTTTAGATAAAACTAAATCTCGTTGGACAGCTGCGATTGCAAAGGACGGTTTACCTTGGCACCAGGTGAGCGATTTGAAAGGTTGGAAAAATGAAGTGGCACTTCAATATGGTGTTACATCGATTCCACAAACGGTTTTAGTGGATAAAGAAGGAAAAATCATCGCTCGTAATCTTCGTGGTCCAGCTCTTGACAAAAAATTAGCAGAGATTTTTGCAAAATAAATAAACGACTTACAAGGTTTCCAAAACTTAGAAAGCCTCTAATAAAGTAGGCAGTAAATAGTTGGCAGTTTGCAGAACATGCGATTTATTAATGTTCAAGAAGGTGTCCATTATTTATAGTTTTAAGTACTAACTAGGTTTTAAAGCTTTAGCCAAACAACTAATATTGTTTGGCTAAAGCTTTTTTTTATTCAATACTATCAAACGGAAATGGTTCAATATTTACTTGAGGTCGATCAGGTCGATCGGGTCGTTCTAATAAAATATCGTTCGCTCGCAAATCTCTCGCATACATTTCTGCAATCATCGAATCTGCCTTTGGAATGGCGGTACGCATCGCTTGTTTTTGACATTCCCAACGTTGTTTCGACTTCAGCTGGTTGACTTTTTCTAAGACTTTTGCTTCTATAGCTTCTTCAGAACTCAAAGGCTCCGCTTGTTTTTCTTGAAAAGCAAACAATCCAATAGAGAAAATAATAATAATTGCTGATTGTAAGATTAATTTTTTATTCATAGCGTATTTCGTTAATAACGATTTTCGATTCTATTGTTTATTTTTTTTTATTGATAATCGGTAAGTTCTAAAACTAAAATTTGTTTTAGAATAATCTCTAATGAATTATTGCCTCTCTCCTCTCCTCTCTCCTCTAAAACATATAGTATGTTCCTTTAATTTACTTGAATAGGAATCGAAGTAGTATCTGTATTTTTCAAATGCTCAATAATCAGCGAGTCAATCTTAGAGTCAACAAGCTGTTGCTGTTGATCTTTACATTCTTGTAAGACCAGTTTTTTTAGCGAATCTTGCATACTTCTAAACTGCAGGTTCGCCTCCCATTCTATTTGATCTTCCGTTAACTGCTCTGCATTTCCTCCACAGTTTGCAAAAGCAAATATTAAAATCAACATTAAAACCGTTATAGGTAGTGACCATTTAAACATTGGGCAAGTTATTTGTATATAAAATTATGGTTCGTTAACAAACCATGTGATCAAAAAATAAAATATTATCAAAAATAATTATTCTTAACGAGAAATTATTTTTGTGAAAAAGACTTTTGATAAAAAAAATTAGATTAAATGTCTAATAAATGAATACTCCGTTAAGATATTTATTATTTTTATAAATATAATATTATTTCAATTTTTGTCTTGAAATAAAGACTAATAAACAGTGTTCTAAAAAAATTATCATGAGTTCAACAAGAACCCATTAAAAACGACGTCATGATACAAAAGAAATTTGGACTACTATTATTTTTACTTTGTCATGTTTTTGCTACACAGCTGACAGCACAAACGACTCGCTCTGACTCTATGCCGTTTAGAGGAAAGATGGTAGAAATAATGATAATAGGTAAGGATACGATTATCATTGGCAGTGATTTCGATGAAATGGTGGTTTCTGGAAATAGATATAAAACTCGTAAAGAAGCTTATCATTATGAAAGAGTAAAACGACGTGCACTCAAAGTTTATCCTTATGCTGTAGATGCCATTCGTATTTTCCAGGAAGTGGATATGTACACGAAGGATTTGAAGAAACGAAATCGTAAGAAACATATCAAACGACTTCATAAAGAATTAAAAGTCAAATTTGAAACGCCTTTGAGAAAGTTGTCAAAATATGAAGGATTTGTATTGATGTGTATGGTCGAAAGAGAAGTAGGAAGACCACTTTTTGAAATTGTTAAAAGCTTAAAAGGTTGGTTTCCTGCTAGCTACTGGAACAATATGGCTAGAATATATGGCTATGATATTACATCAGGTTACGATTCAAAGAAAGATCCGATCTTAGAAAGTATTCTATCTGACTTAAATATCTCTTATGATTTAGTAAATAAAAAATAAGGATTCATTTAAGTAATAGGTCGTAGGTGTTAGGTAATAAGTAAGGATTTACCTTGCGCTGAAACATTTTTCCAAAGAATTTCATAAGCTAAAAGGCTTTTTCATAAGGAATTATGGAAAAGCCTTTTGTTATTGTTTAATTGAGAACTCAAAATATAATCAAGCTGACTAGCCCATTCATTTCTTAAAAAAAATTCAAACCCAAACGCAAAACATACATTTCGCATTCAGATTTGAATTTTCAAAAAAGTAGCCCTTCTACTTATGACAGCCGTAGGCGGTCTGACAGCGAAGCGATCTCACTTCTCACTATTTCTGAGTTTCGTATTTAGTCTTAAACTTACGATACAAAGCCTTTTGCTTATTATCCAAGTCAATCTCTTTACCACGAATAAACGCATGAACTACCTTGTGTGTCAATTGGTCAAGTACATCGCCATTTGAAATAATCAGCGTGGCATCTTTACCCATTTCCAAAGAACCAACCGTTTTATCAATACCTAAAATCTTAGCCGTATTCAAAGTAATACTTTTCAAAGCCGCTTCTTTGTCTAAACCAAAAGCCACCGCTTGACCAGCTTGAAAAGGTAAATTACGACATTGCCAATAATCCGAAAACATCAAACAATAAGTAATACCAGCAGCCTCAAGTGCAGCAGGCGTTTTGAAAGGTTGCGCCACATCTTCATGTTGACGATTCGGTAAACGATGCGTTTGCGCTAACATGATTTTTACATCGTGTTCTTTCAAGAAATCAACGATTTGGTAAGCATCTTCCGCACCAACAAGCACGTAATTCAAGCCAAACTCTTCTGCAAAAGCAACCGCATCCATCATGCCTTTTACCCAATCCGTGTCAATATAAAGCGTTTGCTTACCATTGAACAAATTACGCATCGCTTCCATTTTCAAATTCTTCACCTTTGGCGTACCTTCCGAATATGCCTTAGCTTCTTTGAAATGGTCTTTTAATGTCGTGATGGTTTTTGCATAATTCTTATTAGCAGAAATGCCACCAGGCTCAGCCCACCAGCCAGAACGACGATAAGGACTTGGCCAATTGACCCACATGCCTTCGTCTGTCTTGTAAGCCGCATCTTCCCAGTTCCATGCATCCAATTCCACAATCGTAGATTGACCAGAAACCAAACCGCCTTCAGGAACAACTTGCGTCATTAAAATACCATTCGAACGAATCGTTGGCGTTACACGAGAATCTGTATTGTAAGCAATAATTGAACGTACACTTGGATTAAAATATCCAACTTCACGACTATCTCTAGTTGCTCTTACTGCTTCAATTTCGTTTAAACCTAATGTTGTATTTGGTGCAATTAATCCAGGGTAAACGTGCTTTCCTGCTGCATCCACTACTTTTTTATAATCTGCTTGTTTTGCATCAGCTACTTTACCAACAAAGGTAATTTTGCCTTTATCAAAACCAATCGCACTATTTTCTATCACTGTTCCATTCCCAATATGTGCCGTTGCGCCAACTATCAAAATACTTTCCGATTGGTCAGCCGCAGGTATTTGTTGTGCTTGAGCGAGATGGAATACGCTCATCGCAAATATGAATAATATTATTTTTTTCATTTTTAACTTTTTGCAATTATTAAATTGCTGCTATAAGTTAATACAGGAATATATATTCCTGCCTCTCGTTTACTTTTAATAAGTACATTCAATTTATATAATTGCATTTTAAAAAATAATCGAGTGAGCGGAATATATATTCCGATATAAACATAGACGCCAATACTTGACAACAATTTAACAATCAGACAATTATAGCAATAACTAAAACCTACTTCATTTCATCATGAACATCATCACAGTGATAATGCTTCTCTTCTTTGATTTTGACAGGTTGCGTTTTTGCGCCGCCTTTCTTAGCTGCTTGCATTTTTTGAATCAATCTAGCACGCTCTTTTTTAAGTTCATCACGCTTTGCTTCATCTTCCGTTCTATCAAAGAATTTCGTTCCGTCGATAAAAGTATATTCAGCCATTGCATAAATAGACAAAGGATTTGCTGTCCAAAGGACTACATCGCCATCTTTACCTTCCTTGATTGAACCAACTTTATTATCAATATGAAGAATCTTAGCAGGATTTAGTGTTACAAATTTCCAAGCATCTTCTTGAGAAACGCCACCGTACATAACTGCTTTACCCGCTTCTTGATTCAAACGACGAGCCATTTCAGCATCATCTGAGTTGAAAGAGGTCAAAACGCCTTGACTGTGCATTAATGCGCCATTGTAAGGAATAGCGTCGATAACTTCGTATTTGTACGCCCACCAATCAGAAAAAGTAGAACCAGCAGCACCATGCGCTTTCATCTTGTCAGCTACTTTGTAGCCTTCCAAAATATGCGTAAAAGTGTTAATGCGGAAGTCGTGCTTTTCAGCCACTTTCATTAACATGTTGATTTCTGATTGTACGTAAGAGTGACAAGTAACGAAACGTTTGCTATTTAAAATTTCTAAAATAACATCCATTTCAATGTCTTGACGAGTATTTGTCGGGTCAGCTTTGCGAGCCGCTTCATAAGTTCTTGCTCTTGTAAAATGGTCGTCAAATACTTGTTCGACACCCATTCTAGTTTGAGGAAAACGAATTCTAGCGTCATCGCCCCAGTTCGATTGTTTCACATTTTCACCCAAAGCGAATTTGATAAAACCATCTGCACCAGCAAACTTCATCTGCTCTGGCGCATAGCCCCAGCGCAATTTAATAAGCGCAGATTGTCCGCCAATCGGATTTGCAGAACCGTGTAATAATTGTGAAGTTGTCACACCACCAGCCAATTGACGATAGATCTGAATATTTTCAGAAGTCACGACATCAGCGATACTTACTTCCGCTGAACTATATTGCGTTCCTTCATTCACGCCACGACTAATCGCAATATGAGAATGTTCATCAATAATTCCAGCAGTCAAATGCTTTCCTGTTCCGTCAATTTCAGTTGCGCCTTTTACAGAAAGATTTTGACCAACTTTAGCAATTTTACCATCTTTCAAAAGTACGTCTGTATTTTCAACAATACCATCTGTTTCGTTCGTCCAAACGGTTGCATTCTTAATCAAATACGTCGCAGCCTTTGGCAATTCTGTATTTCCAAATGCCATAAATGGATAAATCACATTTCCATTGGGAGAGGCTTCTTCATCCTTTTTCTTCTTCTTGTCGTCTTTCACTTCCGCAGGTTCGTTTCCGCCTACCTTTTTTGCCGTCCAAGTGAACCAGTCGCCGTCAGGAGTTGTACCATTTCCAATCCATTTATCGCCAGTCATTGAACCAGACAAGTTCGTTATTTTCTCTTTTTTACCATCTAGGTTGAAAGACATCGTGATAACACTTCCTTTAATAGCGTGTTTCACTTCCACTTTTGTTGTGTCCGTCAATGGAATATGAGCTTTTGCCACTTTCGCAGACTTGCCCGTAATATCCATTTTATAATCCGTTCCATTTATATTAATAGAATAAGAACCACGTAAGTCTTTTTCGTTCAAATCAGAAAGGACATAACCTTTCCCTTGAATCCAGTTATGGTGAATACTGGCTTTTTTAGCAAAAATATTATCCGAAGAAATAATGAAATTTGCTAACATTCCTTTTTTCAATGCGCCAACTTTAGCATTCACGCCAGCCATTTTCGCAGGCGTTGCCGTCAATGCTTTCAATGCATCTGTTTCTGACAAACCAGCTTTTACGGTTTTGCGAAGATTAGCCATAAAGTCTTTTGACTTCGTATTTTTCATCGTAATCGCAAAATCAATTCCTGCTGCTGACAATTTGCTTGCGTTACTTGCTGCCAGTTCCCAATGTAACATATCATTCAAATCAACTTGAAGTGCATCATATGGGTCTTCAACATCGTAAGCATCTGGATAATTGATAGGAATAATGAATTGTGCTTTTGTTGCTTTCAATTCGGCGATGCGTTGATATTCGTCACCAGCACCTTTGATAATGTATTGAACACCAAACTCGTCACCGACTTTGTCTGCACGAATGGCATTCAATTTATCACTTGCATCAAATATTTGAGGAATACTTTTAACGTCATTCCATGCTTGCAATGACAAATTTGTTTCCTCTTTGTATCCTGCACGTTTGTACCAATCTGCGTCCATGTACGTTTGGCGCAATAATGAAATACAACCCATGAGCGAAGACGGATAGCTTTGCTTCGAACTTCCTTTGCGGAAAGATAAAACGTGAGCCGCATTTGAACTAAGTAACAATTCATGTTCACGGTCTTCTGCAAGCGTTACCACTGCACCTGTTCCTCTTGAAATTCCGTCCATTCTATGGGTTAGCACTACGCCGAATCCAAGTTTACGTAATTCCTTGGCTTCTTTTTCATCCATTTCGAATACATCGCTTGCGGTGAACTCTGGCATCAATGCTTCATTCCAACTGTATGCACCCGTTTTATTGGATAACATTTGCGGTGTTCTCGAACGTTGACCTGCCTTTTTTGGCTTCGGCATGCCGTAATTACTATACGCATCAATGAATGATGGGTAAATGTATTTACCTGCTAAGTCGAAAGTGACTGCGCCTTTCGGTACAGTGATATTTTTTCCAACTTGTTCTACTTTGCCACCTCGGATGATTAAAGTAGCATTTTCTAATTTGGTTTGGTAATCGACATAAATCGTCGCATTTGTAAATGCGTACAATTTATCTCTCTCGTCATAGACACCATTTTTCGGAAAGGTAGTTTGCGCTACCAGTGAACCGATGAATAGCATCATGAAAAAACTCAATACAATTTTTGTCATAATGATATGAAATTGGTTAGTAAAAGAATTGTTCAATCGTTGAGTTAACAGTATGTAATCACGGTTAGTTGTTACTACTGATTACTGTTCGCTAAATTAATGATTATTTCAGAATTGAGACTGTTAGAAAGATATTTGTGCTTTTAATTTAGAGGAAAGGCGTTTATTTGAATATGAATTGTTAAGTGAACAATAAAAAATGCTATCGTTTTGAAAATTGTAGCGATTCATTGTTGAATTTAGTTCCTCCGTTTAATGATTGTGACTCCTTGAAGATTATCGTGGGATTTTTCAACGAACCGTTTTTTTTATAAAAAATTGCCTCAAAAAGATTTGTTAAATTACATTCTACATTTGTAGAATTAACTTTTTTGTTCTATGTTTGTAGAATACAATCTAAACTTATCGAATAATGGGACTATCCAAAAAGGAAGAACAACTAATGCGATATTTGTGGAAGCTGAAAAAAGCTTTTATGAAAGACTTAATAAGTGAGTATGAAGAACCAAAACCAGCAATGACCACGATTGCAACGCTACTAAAACGTATGCGAGACAAAGGCTTTATTGATTATGAAACGTATGGAAAATCACGGGAATATTATCCATTAGTAAGTAAATCAGATTATTTTTCAAAGCACTTAAAAGGCTGGATTCAAAATTTCTTTGGGAATTCGACTTCTCAGTTTGCTTCCTTTTTTACTCGTGCGACTGATTTGTCTACAGAACAATTAGAGGAGCTTCGTCAAGTTATTGATGAAGAGATTAAAAAGAAAAATAACTCAAAATGATAACTTATTTAATAAAATCCGGATTGTGCCTCTTGATTATCCTAGGCATTTATCACTTACTACTTGAGCAAGAAAAAATGCATCAGTTTAAGCGTTTTTATCTGTTACTTGGGCTAGGATTTTCATTTATTGTGCCATTAGTGACGGTCAGTGTTGTACATGAAGTAACTCAGAATAATTTTTTAGAAATAGGAAATACCGAAATCGTAGAAGTAGCTAGTTTTTTTAACCTAGAGAGTATTCTATGGTATGGTTATGCGATAGGCTTTATCTTTTTCTTCATCCGATTTTTATATCAAATCAATAATATCTTTTCATTAGTAAATAAAAGTAAGCAACTTAAATATCAGGCTGCAATACTAGTTTTGCATGAAAAGGATATGTTGCCTTATACGTTTTTGAATTATATTTTTCTAAATAGAAAGGCTTACGAAGAGGAATTGATAAAAGAAGAATTATTTACTCACGAACTCACTCATGCTCGTCAAAGACACAGCCTAGATATTATTCTGATAGAACTAGCACAGGTTATATTTTGGTTCAATCCGCTATTTAGGATGTATAAAAAAGCGATACAACTTAACCATGAGTTTTTAGCTGATGAATACGTTGTGCAGTCTTATCAGGTCAAGCGTTATCAAAACTTATTGCTTGATACGATACAATCTCAAAAAACACTTCAATTGGTTAGTAATTTAAATTTTTCAATAACAAAAATACGTTTAAAAATGATGACAAAGAAAACTTCACGATGGCGTTCGATACTGTTCGCCTCGGCAACACTGCCGTTCTTTATGAGTTTATTACTACTATTTGGTAATGAAGTCACGGCTCAGACACCACCGAAACCTTCAGAAACTAAAAAAGTGATGAAGTTCGATAAAGATGCTTATTTCAAAAATGCTAGCTTCATAATTGTTGATAAAAAAGGTACAACGGTGTATAAGAATTATGAAAGTTTAACGGAAAAACAAAAATCAATTATTCCGCCGCCACCACCATTACCACCTTCTGTTTCAGGAAAAGAAGTAAAGCTAAAGCCTTTAGCAAAAGATGATGTGGTACGGTTTGAGAAAGATGGTCAATATTACAAAGTAACTTTGAATAAAGGAAAAGTACTACCGCCACCGCCACCAAAAGTACCAAAAGTGCCAAAAGTGCCAAAAAATTAGATGACAGTATAAACTTTAAAACAAAGGAAA
>CAZMEH010000783.1:0-2817 GCA_964564885.1 uncultured Saprospiraceae bacterium
TTTGCCGAGGATTTGATAATAAAAGTACACTTCAATTGATTATTTATTAATAGAAAGACATCATTATTATTAATTATATAATAATGGTTTAGTTCTAGCAAAAAAAAAGATGCTGCAACAGCGACCAAACCATGCAGACATCTTTCTTAACATTTTTTCATTTACAGTAATCCGTAAGATGAAATTCTATTAATATCACTTTGTTAAAAGTTCATAAAGACAAAGTTATAATATCTTTCTATTTCAAGAAATAGAATGGACATTTTTTTTCATTTTTTACGGATTCTGTATTGTTTTCATTCAAAAATTGCTTCAATTAAAACTAATTGAAGCAGGCAAAACAATATACTATGAATCGTTTAATTACTTTATTAGCACTGTTACTATTATCTAACACATTCATTTTAGCACAAGAGGAAACGACAGAAGAGGAAGGAACACCATTCGAGATTACAGGTTTCGTTGACGTTTACGCTCAATACAATTTAAATGGCGCTGCACTGGGAACAACATCTTTTACAGGCGAGCACAATTCTTTCTCTTTAGGAATGGCAAAACTAGGTTTATCAAAAGAAGTTGGTAAAGTAGCTTTTGGTGTTGATTTAGGCTTTGGTCCTCGTGCTGACGATGCAAATGGTTTTGCGGGAACTAGTTTTGGACCTGTTCAACAATTATATGTTGCTTATTCACCAACTGATAAAATAACGTTGACTGCTGGTAATTTTGGAACGCACGTTGGTTATGAAATCATTGATGCAAATGGAAATTTCCACTACAGTACATCTTACATGTTCTCTTATGGTCCATTTTATCACACTGGTTTGAAAGCTGATTTTGCCTTGACGGAAAACATTGGTGCAATGATTGGTATTTTCAATGATACGGATAACAAGTTTGATGTGGTTGACGGAAAGCACATTGGTGCGCAGTTATCATATTCTGGTGATATTGGAGATATTTACTTAAACTACTTAGGTGGTACAGACGGAATAGATTCTTCTTCATTTAACCAAATTGACTTGACGGCTTCTTTTCCTATATCTGAAAAATTCAGCCTTGGCGTTAATGCTACTGCTAGACCTAGCACAGATGAAAGAGATGGCGGTTCTGATGCTTCTTGGTTTGGTGCTGCACTTTACTTAGGTTTTGAAGCAAAAGAAAATTTATCATTTGGTGTTCGTGGAGAATACTTAGGTGACGCAGATGGCTACATCTTTGGTGTTCAAGATATGAGTGTGATTGATTTGACCGCTTCTGCGAATATCGTTATTGATGCTTTGACTATCATTCCTGAATTTAGAATTGATATTTTCTCTGAAGATTTCACATTGGATGCAGACGGTAATGCTACGAATATTTCTCCAACATTTATTTTAGCTGCTTACTACTCATTCTAGTCATTGTTTTAATTTAATATAAGACTACTAACGCTATGTACTTATAAAAGCGAGTAGGTAGAAAGTCGATTACTTGAAAGAGTGATTGGTTTTCTATCTGCTCGCTTTTATATTATTTATAGCCTTTTGAAACTTAGTAACTGATGTTACGCAAAGTATAATTAGAGAACTCATATTGCGTAGAGTTAGCATCATCTTTTTCCAGCTAAAAAGAAGCAAAAAGCCGTCAAATTCCGTCTTCACTCATTATTTGTTGCTATTCGCTGAACTACGAAGCGTAGTTAGGCGATTTTCGGTAAGACCGAAAAACAGCAAAAAAGAATGGTTACGGCTACTTTTGACAAATTTCAGATACTGGTTACGTTATACTATTTAATCTTTTCCATTCAAAGGTCAATAATCTTAAAGTATCTATCATTTTCAATAATGCTGCGTAACATCAGTTATTAAACCATATACGTTGACAAATACCGTACAGATAAGAACTAAAACTAGAAGTTAGTTTTAGTTCTCGTTTTTGAGTAACTTGATAAATAATTAAAATTCCTTCTTGGAAAACATCTTTAGCATCTTCAATTGTCCCGTTATTTTTTAATATAAAACTTCTTATATATCCACTGCATTGAATATAAATACTGTTTATAATTATAGAGTTGTTTGTTGCAATACCATGAATAAGGTATTGTTCAGGTTTCATCCCTGGGTTTAAGTCTCATTTTATTGGATATGAGATAACCAATTATAACTATGGCGAATTATTTCCAGAAATTTTATATTTTAAATCATTGCAATGGAAACGCCTTTTATGGGATACTGAAACGCCTTTTTTTATTGATTTGAAGCAACTTGATAATTATAAGCGGACACTTATTCAAGATACTTGCCATCAATATGCTAATTTAAATATTACAGAAATTTGGGATGTCGGAGGAATAGATCTGTTATTACAGCAAATTACTTACTGTAGGAATCTACGTCAAATTTCTTTTGAAGATGCTCAATTTTTACTTTTTGCAGTTAAGGGCGCAATGGATGATTTAGAAAAAAAGGTAATGATGGGTTCTAAAACACTAGATGTAAACAATAAAAATTTTGAATTATATTACGCTGAAATAACATTGGAATGCTACACACTTATTGCCTATAATGAACAAAAACCAATTATTACAAGGGTGACAACTGTTTTCGATTCGCCTAATTTTATTACAACTGAAAACCTTGCTATTACGAAGAGTTTCTATGCCCGCTTTCAACGCATTAAAAATCAATCACATAAAATAAGCGAAACAGGAGAACTCATTCGACGAAAAGTGTTTAATAGATATAGGCGAAAAATCCTACAAGCAGAAAAACAATTAATTCAATAATCCTTTATTAATAAAAATGGAAAGCTATTTACTAAAATAATAATAACCCTTTT
>CAZMEH010000784.1:0-6446 GCA_964564885.1 uncultured Saprospiraceae bacterium
TGAAAAAACAAAAAAAATATTATTCAGCTATTTTTTTTCAAATACTCAAATTATCAAATCGTCAAATCCTCTATTCAACATTCTATGCTGAATAGTTACAAAAAATCACTAAAAAATGCTTTGCCCACGAGGTTTTCACCGAGGTTTCGAGACAAGCGTGGCAGGCTATTTGCCGTCAGCCGTTCGCCGTCTGCCAATTTCTCAAACTTCCACAGGATTTTTCAAAGAACCTAAATTTTAAAATGAGAATATATTTATTACATCAACTCTCTAACAGCTAACCAAGCCATTAAGCCTGTACTGATTGCCATTGAGCTTTCATCTACATCGAACGTATTCGTGTGAACAGGTGAAGTAATTCCTCGCTCTTCGTTGCCTGTACCGAGTCGATAAAAAACGGCTGGCATTTCTTGCGAATAGTAAGAAAAATCTTCCGCAGTCATACGAATTGGCAAATCAACTACATTCTCTTCGCCTAAATATTCGATGGCCCTTGACTTCACTTTTATCGTTAAAGCTTCGTCATTCTTCAAAAACGGATAACCTATTACTATTCTAAACTCACAGCTTCCGCCCATTGCTTCTGCAATGCCTTCTGCCATTTTTTTCATTTTCTTGTGTGTTTCAAAACGAGATTTTTCATTCATCGAACGGAATGTTCCTTTCATTTTGACTTCGTTGGTGATGACATTCGTAGAACCGCCAACTGACCAAATCTTACCAATAGTCAATACCGTTGGCGAAGTTGGATTCACTTGTCGGCTAACGACTTGTTGCAAAGCGGTAATGATTTGCGCTGAAATCGTAATCGGGTCAACACAATCTTGTGGCAATGCACCGTGTCCTCCTTTTCCAAATACAGAAATATACAATTCATCCGCTGACGCCATGTACATGCCAGGCTTCATTCCAACCTTGCCTACTGCAAGCGGCGGATGAACGTGTTGTCCAAAAATAGCGGTTGGTCTTGGATTTTCAAGCACGCCTTCTTTTATCATAATGGACGCTCCACCTGGCATTTTTTCTTCTGCTGGTTGAAATATCAATTTGACTGTTCCTTCAAAACTGTCTTTGATGGACTCTAAAATCTTTGCCGTTCCTAGTAGCGACGAAGTGTGAACATCGTGACCGCAAGCGTGCATTACGCCATCTTTTTTAGACTTATAAGGCACGTCGTTGATTTCAAAAATCGGTAAAGCGTCAATATCTGCACGCAAAGCAATGACTTTCTTATCTGGATTTTTGCCCTTTATCAAAGCAACAACACCGTTTTCAGCAACACCATGTTCGTGTTCTATGCCTAGCATTTTTAATTGTGCGGCGATGTATTTTCCAGTTTCCACTTCCTCGTAAGATAGTTCTGGATTTTCGTGCAAATGTCTGCGATGCCCGACAACCTCTTTATATATACTTTTAGAAAGGTCTTTAATTTTTTGCTTTAATACTTCCATTGTTAATTTTAATTATTAAAATTGCTTTGCTCCTATCCCGATAGCTATCGGAACTGATTGTTAAATTGTTTTGCTCCTATCCCGATAGCTATCGGATTAGCGTCAAGGAGAGTAATAAATATTGATTATCAATGTTTTAATATCTATTGCCACGTGCTTTTGCTCGTGGGTTTGAATTAAAAAAAACTAGGACCTTAGTCCAACATTGCGCTGTGTTGGGCTAAAGCCCGATTTTTCATTTTACTTTATCCACGAGCTAAAGCACGTGGCAATAGATATTCTCATTATTCATTTAATACTCTGATTTTCAGCTATTTAAAATCTCCTTGACGCCAATCCGATAGCTATCGGGACTGATTGTTGCCAATATTAGCGCAAACATGAGCAACAATTCAACAATGATAACAATCAGCGAGGCGAAACAATTTAACAATTCTAGCAATTCTACCGTGTTAATACGATATAATCTTTGATTAATGTTTTTAAGAAATTGACTTTATTTTGGGGCATTTTATCAACGTCCAATTTCAAAACTAAGTCTTTTGTTAATCTATCTAAGACTTCTAAATGAGCATTATTTGGATAACGTTGAATTCTTGTAATGACATTTTTAATCAATAACATATCATCTTCATTCAATTGACGAACTTGCGGATAAAGCGGCTCATACTCATCTAAAGTACTGATTCGTTCAATATCTTCTAATCTAAACCGAAGATTGAAACGCACTTTTATCAATGTGGTATTTGCTGCCATATCGCCTAAACGTTGCGCTTTGTCCGATGAACTAATCAACAAAGAAGCGATACCGCCGATTGAAAAGAAAATGTCGACCATCCTAAAGCCCCAGCGTGCTAAATAATCACCCAAAGTTGGTGCTTTCCCGTCTATTTTAATGACTTTAATACCCATTGCCATTTTACCAATCGTCTGTCCATTATTAAAATATTCCATCGCTAGCGTATAGAAAAAACCTATTGGTACGACAATGAAATAGGTGAAAAACAATTGATAATTATCATCAAATGCGCCCCAATAGATTAAATTCAGTATCAAAAGTGATAGACTCAATATTAGAATATCTATGACAAAAGCAACGATTCTATCCCGAAGCGAAGCCAATTCATATTGAATCGTAACATTTTGAGTGGTGGTTATATCTATTGTTTGCATTAATTTAGTTTTTCTTGATGTATATCATCATTAATCTAAAAACAACCTCTGTACTTTATTGTTCTAAACCCGTGAACTGAAAAGATAGAGTAATGGAATATTGGAAAGATGGAGTATTGGAGTATTGGATGAAAATTTTGCTTTGTAAAACTTATCCGTTCAATTCATCTTTCCATTACTCCACTACTCCACCTTTCCAATATTCCATCTTTGTATCTTTCCAGTATTCCAATAATTTCTTTAGCGAGCTTACAAATTTCCTAAAAAAATTGTATTTTCATTTTCTAATATAGAAATTAATTACTAATCTAGCTAACATTAGTATTATAGAAGCCAATTTTTATCCAGAACAAACTCTATAAATGCGAGAAACTAACTTCATCAAACAGAATAAAGCAAAATGGAAACGGTTTGAAGCTATGCTTCGGTTCAAACAGCGTGACCCAAAGGAGTTGAGCAAACTCTTTATTCAAATCACTGATGATTTATCTTATTCTCGTACCTTCTACAAAAATCGTTCAGTTAGGGTTTACCTCAATAATCTCGCTCAACAGATTTTCTACAGCATTTACAAAAGTAAAAAGACAAAAAAAGGTGGCATTATGTCCTTTTGGACAGATGAACTGCCGCAGTTGATGTATCAATCTCGTGGTGCGTTACTCATGTCTTTCTCCATATTTCTACTAGCGGCATTAATGGGCGCAGTTTCCTGTTATATTGATAGTGATTTTCCAAGAATTATACTCGGTGATAGTTATGTCGATATGACTATCCGAAATATTGAACGTGGCGATCCGATGGCGGTTTACAAGCACATGGACGAGTTCAATATGACCTTTTATATCACTTTTAATAATATAATGGTTGCCTTCCGAACCTTCATTACGGGTCTGCTGACTAGTATTGGCACAATCGGAATTTTGATACAAAATGGTGTAATGCTCGGTTCTTTTCAGTATTTCTTTTATGAACAAGGAGAACTTCGAGAGTCGTTATTGACCATCTGGATACATGGTACGATAGAAATTTCAGCTATTATTATTGCTGGTTGTGCGGGTATTACGCTAGGTAACGGGATTGTATTTCCTGGCACTTACTCCCGAATGCAGTCTATTCAAAAATCTGCACTTCGTGGTTTTAAAATCATGATTGGAATTGTTCCATTGTTCATAATGGCTGGCTTTATAGAAGGTTTTGTTACTCGATATACTGATGCGCCAGATATTTTGCGATTAGGAATTATATTAGCATCCTTGTCATTTATCTTGTTGTATTTCGTTTGGTATCCGTGGCAAAGAAACAAGGATGGTTATGAAAACCCGTTGCGAGATACGAAGATTTCACCGAATAAATCTTTAAACCTTAATTACGGTTCTATTAAATCTAGCGGTGAAATATTTGTAGAAAGTTTTGCTTTTTATAGAGAAAACTTTTCTAAAATTTTCAAAACGGCCTTTTTACTTTCTACGGCTTATTTTCTCTTGATACTTTACAAATTTGGAATGAATATTCCTAACTATGTGTATTACAAGGAAGCTAATCCATCTAACAACATGATAGGATGGCTGTTTGATGCAATTTTCATCAAACCGCTTCAAAATTTAGCACAATTTTTTGATTATCAAACTACGCCATTTTTTGGCTTAATTAATACAATAATCTTTGGTACAATTGTCTACTTGATAGGCTATTATTATATCAAAGCATCTGATAAGGATATTAATTATAACTGGTCTTCGCACCTTGTTGGACTATTGGGCGCAATTGGAATTTGGGGCATTTTTAATGCCATTCTTTGGAATGCTCATTATCCGCCAGTTGCTATTTTGGCATTCTTTATTTTTCCAATATTACTACTTTGGTTAGTCGTGATACTTAAAGAACGTAAAAATCCATTCAATGGATTAGCGAGAACTTTCTCATTAGTATCGGGTAGTTTCGGTCGAATTTACAGTGTATTTTTTACCATGCTATTGGTTAGTTTCATGATTTGTTTGGTTTTCAATTCTCAAATCATTTGGCAAATCATTGATATAATTGGCTGGAATTTGGACTTGGACGAAGCAATGAATAGCGTGGTTTTCATTAGTATTCAAACATTTATATTCGCTTTTATATTCTGTATGTCGTTTCCGTTATTTATGATTAGCATCGGCTTAACGTATGTAACGCTTAAACAAATTCGAGATGCGGACGATTTAAATGATAAAATTATCAGTATCGGCGTACGAAATAGAGCGTATGGACTGGAAAGAGAATAAATTTGTTATAGAATTAATCATTTTACTCCAATTTTTAAATAAAAAACATGAAAAGCATTTATCAAATAACTTCTTTAGCAATATTCTTATTCTTTTATGTAACGACTGCAAGTTGTCAAACTTTAGCTATCACAGCTAACGGAGATACAATATACGTGTACGATAATGGTACATGGAGTTTTGAATTACTTGATAAAATGCCTGTTTTAGAGGAATTGGCTTTTTTGAATATTGAATTAACCATTGATACACTAGAAACTAAGTTTAAATATTCAAATAGAGCAAAGAAGGAAGTAAAAAATAAAAATGATCAATTCAAGATAAAGTATGATGATACTAAATGGAAAAGAGTACCGCCAGCAACGTTAAATGAAGATGCTGAGTTTGCATTTGAATCTAAAACAATGGAAGCTTGGTGTATGGTCATCTCTGAAGAAACATCGATCGATACTGACGCATTACTTCAAATAGCAAAAAACACCATGGAAGAACGTACAGGTGCTGAGGTTGAAATAGTCAAAACAGAAATGAGGAATGTAAATGGTGCGGAATTGATTAGAGGTGTATTGAGTGTCAAGATTTCAGGTCTTCAGTTTATATTTGACACCTATTATTTTTCAAATGACATAGGTTCTGTTCAGTTTACAGTATGGACAAGTGACCGTATATGGGAAAAGAATTTAGACGAGATACAGGAATTATTAAATGGATTTATCGTCATGCCAATAGATTAAGTGAAGAAATATAAGTAAATGTTTATTCAATTTTTATAAAAGATGAATAGTTGATTAATAAAAATACTACATATCATTTTATCAAACTCTTATCATTAATGCTGCTAGCTTTAATGATGAATGTCCATGTATCGGCACAAGATGCCAATAGTGATTCTTATGAAGGTACAAGTATTAAGGAACAGGAATTTGATGAAAAAAATTGGGAAAGAGTTACAAAAGATTTGAATTACTCCAAAGAAAAGAAGGAAGAAGAAGAGGAAGAGGAATTAGTACGAGACGAACCTGTTGATACTGATACCAATGATTTTGATTTAGATGGTTCTATTTTCGATGGTAATTGGTCTGCATTTTTTAGAGTCTTCTTTTTTATTATAGTGATTGGCGCATTGGCATTTCTAATGATGAAATTGATGGGCAGTACTTCGTTTTTATCTAATAAAAACGTTGATAAAACAAGTTTGCAGTATTCTATTGCAAAAGCCGAAGAAAATATTCATGAAGCAGATTTAGAAGATTTTGCTCGTCATGCACTTAATAAACAAGATTATAAATTAGCCATTAGGTTATATTTTTTACAAATATTAAAACATCTTTCTGCAAATAATTTCATTAAATGGAAACGCAATAAAACCAATGAGGAATATGTCAGAGAGATGAGTGGAACGGATTTGTTTAAAGAATTTAGAACTCTTTCCAGGTTATTTGAACGGGTTTGGTACAGTGATGTCACGATTAAAGAACATCATTTTAATCTAATAAAACCGAAATTTTTAGACTTCTTAAAGAAAGTAATGAAGTAGATTGAATTGACAATGGACAATGGA
>CAZMEH010000785.1:0-6133 GCA_964564885.1 uncultured Saprospiraceae bacterium
GAACTGCTCGCAACTAAGGATATGGTGATAGATTATTTGAAAGTTAGGGTAACTAATCTTGTAGAAGAGTTGTAGGAGGTCTAATAAAATACGATCTAAAGCATCAAAAAAGCGTTGTAGGAAATATATTCCCTACAACGCTTTTTTGATGTCTCAAGCTTCTGTTGGCAGTTTACATATATAGATTACAAACCAAACCAACTCTTATTCCTGTGATGATATTCTGAGAAGGTCTATAGCCTTTTACTTCGGAAGGGAAACGGTAATTAATCCCATTTAAATCAGTAAACCCAATTTCTGAACGACTTGCAATAGTTAATGAAAGATCATTTGCTAAAGGAATTTCAATACCTAATCCTAAAACTAATCCGCCATCATATGGTGAAAACAGGTCTTTATCTTCTGTAGGCTCAACTATCGACCGAGTATTTCCAGAACTTGTTGCTTCTGTAAAACTAACGGTAGAATCTGCCCATGTATAAGTAACAGAACCATTTTGAAGCTGAGCGAAATAAACACCTACTTCGAAATAAACACTAGGAGAGCTGCTATTATAAGCGTCAAGGTATCTAGTGTACTTATAAGTCAATGGTGCTTTAATATATTTTAAATCAATTTTTTTCTTGAAGACACTTTGGTTAGACAAGTTTACATCTTGAAAATTTTGTCCTTGCTGAATATAATTGATGTCCAATTGAAAACTATGCAGATCGTTAATAGTTGCTCCTATTGTTATTCCTGTTGAATATCCTATTGTTAATTGATGGTCGTAGTAATCTGTACTTCCATAATTATGTTCAGGAAACACAGTTGAAATATTTCCACTTGCATTTACACCAAAATAAAGATTAGACAAATAAGTACTTTGAGCTTGTAGTGATACAACCAGAACAAATGATAATCCAAACGTTAATAATTCTTTCATAAGGTTTCAGGACTTTTAAAATTTAGAAAACGCTTTCTGTTAAGAAAAATAAGAACGGAAGCGAAGCTAAATATTATTTCTAGTTTAACAAATTAATAATCAATTCACTATAAATTTTGTAGCCTACCTTGCTAATTCATTTTGTTATAAAATCTAGTATAACTAAATCAAGATACTAGAAGCACCTTGATTTTGTGAATAATGACTATTGCTTATAATAAATTTTATTCTCACTTATAAAGGAACGCTAACGTAATAATATTGTGTAATTCAAGAGTTATTTCATCAGAATTCACTAATTCTTACAAAAAGAAATCAAGTTTACTATTTTTGCACTCAGAAAACGAATAAGAAAATGATTAACGCTACAAGTATATTTGTAAAGTACGGAGATAGAGTACTCTTAGATTCTGTGAATTTTGTCATTACAGGCAACGATAGAATTGGTTTGGTAGGTCGCAATGGTGCGGGAAAATCTACTATGCTTAAAATTATCGCTAAAATGATGTCGCCTCACGAAGGTACCATCTCCATTCCTAACCAATCGACTATTGGTTTTTTACATCAAGATATGGAATTGCCGAAAGGTAAAACCGTTATTGCAGAAGCGATGACCGCTTTTGATCGGGTGAGAAAATTGGAAGAGCGCATTGAGGAAATCAATGACGAACTTGGACATAGAACGGATTACGAATCTGATTCGTATAATGGTATCCTTATAGAGCTATCAGAGTCCACGGAGCAGTTTCAAATGCTCGGAGGTATGACGATGGAAGCGGAAGCTGAAAAAATTCTATCTGGTCTTGGTTTCAAGCCTACTGATATGAATCGTCTAACGGACGAATTCAGTGGAGGCTGGCAAATGCGGATAGAATTGACTAAAATGCTTTTGCAACGTCCTGACTATCTGTTACTGGATGAGCCGACGAATCACTTGGATATTGAGTCTATTCTTTGGTTAGAGCAATTTTTGCAAGGCTATGAAGGCGCAGTCATTACGATTTCGCATGATAAAACCTTTCTCGACAATGTAACGAAGCGAACGATTGAAATAGAATTAGGTAATTTGTATGATTACAAAGCTAATTATTCTAAGTTCAAAATACTTCAAGCAGAACGAAGAGAAAAACAAGCCGCCGCTTTCAAAAATCAGCAACGACAGATAGAACACACCGAGAAGTTGATTGAGAAGTTTAGAGCTAAAGCCAATAAGGCTAAAATGGCTCAATCGCTTATCAAGCAATTGGATAAAATGGATAGAATAGATTTGGACGCATCAGCCAATTCTACGATGAAAATTCGTTTTTTACCTTCGCCTCGTTCTGGTGAAATTGTTGTTGATGTGAAGGATATGGTCAAAAGTTACGGTGATTTAACGGTATTGAATGGTGTTGATTTTCAATTGGAAAGAGGTCAACGCATTGCTTTTGTTGGTCAGAATGGACAAGGAAAAACTACTTTGTCTAAAATTATCGCCAGCGTAGAAGGACACACCGCAGGAAAAGCCGAAACAGGTCATAATGTTGAGATTGGTTACTACGCACAGAATCAAGCAGCAGCATTTCACAAAAGTGAAACGGTGCTTCAAACGCTTGAAGGCATTGCGCCGCCTGAATTACGAACTAAAGTCCGTAGTATTTTAGGTAGTTTTATGTTTAGTGGCGATGATGTAGAAAAGAAAGTTAGTGTCTTGTCCGGTGGTGAACGTGCAAGATTAGCAATGGCTGGTTTGTTACTTCGACCGTTCAATTTGTTAATTCTCGATGAGCCGACCAATCACTTGGATATTCCATCAAAAGAAGTTTTGAAAGAAGCTTTGATGAAATACGACGGTGCATTGATTGTCGTTTCTCACGATCGTGATTTCTTAGAAGGATTGACTGACCGTACGTTGGAGTTTCGTGATCAGAAGCTACATAACTACATGGGAGATGTGAAAATGTTCTTAGAAAAACGCCAACTCGACAACATGCGTGAAGTTGAATTGCGTCAGAAGAAGCAAAAATCAGCTGCTGCAAAACCTGCTTTTGTCAATGTTGCAAAGCCAGAATTGACGTACGAGGAGCGTAAAGAGCTGGAAAAAAATAGGAAGAAACTAGAGCGCAACGTTCAAAATACGGAACGAAAGATAGAACGACTAGAAGTTGACGTTGAAAAATGGGAAGTTAAAATGGCTGATCCAAATTTCTACAGCCAATCTGATTCGGATGTTCAAATTGCTAAGTACAAGAAAGTACAAGGTGAACTAGAAGTAGTGATGGAAGAATGGGAGGAAGCACAAATGGTCTTAGAGAAGTTTTTGGAAAGTAATTAGAAAAGTAGCTAGAACAGCTTGTTCATACTTATTAAACAGGTTTTTATTAAAAAAGTGCGAAAGCTCGTATTCTAATTTGTAGAATACGGGCTTTTTACATTTAATCTTTTCGTAAGTATTTGACTAGGACTAAATAAGCAAAAAATAATCATATGAATTGAAGGTGTTTAAGAATTCATTCTAAAGCACTTGTCAAGAGATTAGTAATGAGTTTTTAAATAACTTCATTATCAACAAACTGATTAATGATATGTTGAAACTTAAGTAATTCTCGATAGCATACTTATTTCTCATCTAAAAAGGAATAAAAGATGATTACTCCAAATGATATATTGCCTTATATTTAACTTCTGAAAACAAGGCATGTTTAAAATTGTGAAAAGGTATAAATGAAAGAGATAGAAAAAATAGTGAACCGATATGGGCAAATTAATTGGGAAAAAGAACAAGTTGCACTTGGCACAGTAGTGAAAGTAGAAGGTTCGGCTTATCGTCGCATTGGCGCAAGGATGTTTGTGAGTAGCAACGGTCAATGGATTGGCGGCATTAGTGGCGGATGTTTGGAAGGTGATGCACTAAAAAGGGCGCAGATTGCTATTATGAAAAATGAAAGTTCTATAGTCGTCTATGATACGACGGAAGACGATCCGCATCAAATTGGCGTTGGCTTAGGTTGTAATGGTCGGATTGAAGTGCTTTTAACACCTATTGACAATAAGGATAAAAGTAATCAGATTGAATTTTTGGAGAAAATTATCAATAATCGTACTTCCACTATTTTACTACAAGTCTTGAATATTAAAGGAGGAAACAGTGATTTAAGAGGAAAATTTTACACTCAAGATAGTTTAAATGATTTGTCAAAAGCTATATCGATTGACTTAGGCGATATTCAAGACAAAATCCAAAAAGTATTTTATAAACGAAAATCTAAGGTTTTTACACTTACCAATGAAGCAAAATACGAATATGAAGTGCTTTTTGAATTGATACGACCTAAAATTAAATTAATTTGTATTGGAGATAATTATGATGTAAATGCTTTTATGGGCATTGCAAAAGAACTAGGTTGGGAAATTCATGTGGCTGGAAAACAACGAAAACTTAGCAAAATGGTCTATCAAGCCGCTAAAAAAGTCTATTCAATAAAAGAAGCGAAAAATATCCAAATGGATGAGCACACCGCAGTAGTTTTGATGTCTCATGATTATAAAACAGACTTGACCTTGCTCAAAGAATATATAAAAATAGAGATTCCTTATATTGGGCTGTTAGGTCCTAAGAAACGACTATTAAAAATGCAAGATGAATTGACCGATGAAGGTATTGAAATGGATTTGGAACAATTACCTAATCTCCATTCGCCTGTTGGTTTAGATATCGGTGCAGAAAGCCCAGAAGAAATTGCCTTAGCTATATCTGCTGAAATTATTGCTGTATTTAGAGAACGAGATGGTCGTTTTTTGAGAAAGAGGAAAGGAAGTATTCACGAACGAGTGTGCTAATTAAAGGCGTCAGGCGTCAGACAAAAAATATGCTGACTATCAGTTGTCTATAGGAAAAAGCAATCTGTTTAAATCTGTCTTGTATTCGAATAGAAATGGTCAATTACTAATAGTCCGTTACTTATTAGTATATTTGTGGTCTTAACTTAAAAAACAAACGAAGGTATGAAAATACGTATCGGAGGCGTGCCGGAACATTTTAACTTGCCAATACATCTTGCAATAGAACAAGGTCATTTTGGACAAGCAGGTATAGAAATAGAATGGATAACCTACAAAGGTGGAACAGGTGAAATGACTAAAGCGTTGCGTGCTAACGAGGTGGACGTTTGCATTCTGCTTACAGAAGGAATCGTTGCAGATATTATTAATGGTAATCCAAGTAAAATTATAAGTGAATACGTAACAACTCCTTTAATTTGGGGCATTCACACTTCTACAAAGAATAAATTAAATACAAAAGCAGATATTTTTGATGAAAAATATGCGATTAGCCGATTGGGTTCTGGTTCTCATCTAATGGCAATTGTTCATGCATTAGAACATTCAAAAACACTTTCAAAAAAGCAATTCGTTGAGGTCAAAAACTTAGAAGGCGCACTGAACTCTTTAATAAAACTAGAAAGTGATGTTTTCTATTGGGAAAAATTTACTACTCAACCTTATGTTGATTCTGGTATACTTAAACGAATTGGCGAATACACGACACCTTGGTCTTGCTTTGTCATCGCAGCAACTAACGCTGTCATAGAAGAAGATTCAATTGCTATTCATAATTTAATGAAAATAATCAATTACTCTTGCTATAATTTTATGTCAGATAAGTCTTCTGTAGAAAAGGTGAGCGAGCGATATGATTTAGAAAAGGAAGATGTTATTCAGTGGTTTACTAATACAGCGTGGGCAACAGATAACTACATTGATAGTCAGATGATTAAAAATGTAATCTATCATTTAGAAAAAGCAAATATTATTAAATCAGGCTTAAAACTACCTTCTTTAATGTGGAATTTTCAATTAGAAAATAACAAAAAACGAAAATTCTCTATGTGAGTTCACCTTGTTTATTTTAAAATACTTTTGGAGAATGGTCACTAGTTAGATAAAGATTGCATCTGATTGCTTATTGAAGTTAAGTTATTAGCAAATAACACACTTTGAGTAGTTTTTTTGGTCAATCTATAAATAAACACTTGGATGTTTGATAACTATTTAAGTACATTTGCGACTGAAAATCTTATCAACATCCTGACAAGAATATAATTTAGATGTATAACGAATTACTTAATAGAAAGAAAAAGCTAGCCGTTATTGGGCTAGGTTACGTTGGTTTACCTATCGCTTTAGAATTTGCGAAAGACTTTGATGTTATTGGTTTTGATATCAATG